>JAFTAG010000196.1 GCA_017458655.1 Ruminiclostridium sp.
CCGCCTTGTCAAACTTGTCCTTGTACAGCTTAACGTTCTCGTAGCAGTACACAGCTATCTTTTTCAGCTTTTCGAGCTGTATGCGCTCGATCTCGCTTCTTGCCATAGTTTCCGCGTCTTTGTCAAAAAACATCTTTTCTTCTCCTTTTCCGTATTTCACCTATTGTAAACGCGCTTATGCGCCGTCCTTACGGGCAATATTATTTCTTCTTCTTCTTTTTCTTCTTGTTGGGACCGCCCTGTTTAGGCGCAGTCGCGGTCTTCACGGCTGTCCCTCCTGCGGGAACTGCGGCGGCGGCAGCACCGGAAGCGCTTACCTCCGCTATAGCTTCCTCGCCCGCGGTGATAGCCTCACGCTGCTGAACAACGACCTTCTTGTCGTAGCAGCTGAATATCCTGTCTATGTCCGCTTTCTTCATCTTCGGCGTGATGAGCGATACTATCGGTACAAGTATCAGCGAGCCTATCATTGTGAACGCACCGAGGTTTACCGGAGAAGCGAGTGTGAAGCCGAGGAACGTGCCCTTGAGCAGTCCCATAGTGGCAAGGATATAATGCAGTATTACGAGGCCGATACCGAACACGAAGCTTACCCAGACGCTCGCACGGGTGGTCCTCTTCCAGAAGAGGCCGTACAGGAACGGTGCTAAGAACGCGCCGGCGAGAGCTCCCCACGAGTAGCCCATAAGGTCGGAGATAAGGGCATTCTTGTTGAGCGCGATAACTACCGATATGATAAGGAACACCGCGACGAACGCGCGCAGCACGATAAGTTGCTTTTTCTCGGTGAGCTTGCCCTTCATCATCGGCTTGATAAGGTCGAGGGTGATAGACGAGCTCGATGTGAGCACCAGCGACGAGAGTGTGGACATCGAAGCGGACAGCACGAGCACCACAACGATACCGGTGAGCAGGTCGGGCAGACCCTCGAGCATAGCGGGGATTATCGAGTCGAAGCCGCTTACCGGCTGCCCGTTTTCGTTCGCCTCAACGAACAGACGTCCGAAGCCGCCGAGGAAGTAGCAGCCGCCCGCCACTACGAGCGCGAACACGGTGGAGACAACAGTACCGCTCTTTATCGACTTTTCGTTCTTTATCGTGTAGAACTTCGTCACCATCTGCGGAAGTCCCCACGTTCCCAGCGAGGTAAGTATAACGACGCCGAGCAGGTTTATGGGGTCGGGGCCGAAGAAGCTCGCGTATGCGCCCTGCATACCCGCCATTTCGCCCGAGGTATTCTCTATCTGCGACATCTGTACGAGCGCGGAATAGAAGCCGCCCTTCTGACCGAGAGTGGCTATAACCACCGCCGCGATACCTATCAGCATTATTATGCCCTGTATAAAGTCGTTGTAAGCTGTGGCCTTATAGCCGCCGAGTATAACATATACCGCGGTGACTACCGCCATTGCGATAACACAGATCGAGTAGTCGATGTGGAACACCATTTCAAACAGACGGGAAAGTCCGTTATAGACGGACGCGGTGTAGGGGATAAGGAAGATGAACACGATGATCGCCGCGACTATCTTAAGCGTCTTGCTGAGATAGCGGCGCTCGAAGAACTCCGGCATAGTGGAGCTGTCGAGGTGCTTGGACATAACGCGGGTGCGTCTTCCCATAAGTGCCCACGCCATAAGCGAGCCTATGACGCAGTTTCCGAGGCCGACCCATGTCGAGGCGACACCGAAGTTCCAGCCGAACTTTCCGGCATAGCCGACGAAGATGACCGCGGAGAAGTAGCTTGTACCGTACGCGAACGCTGTTATCCACGGGCCTACGGAGCGTCCGCCGAGAACATAGTCGTTTACGGTCTTTGAACGTTTGTTGCAGTAGATGCCTATGCCGACGGCGAGAGCCACATACAGCACAAGTATCGTGATTATCAGGGGCATGATATCTCTCCTTTAAAGTTGTGTTGCTTTTTTGCGCTAAAGTTTATTATAACTCTTTTTTAAGCTTTTGTCAAGGGGTATTTTGCACTATTTCCTTCTCGGCGCGATCACCCGTTTTGCTCATCACAGATCTATATACAAGGCTCTCGGATCTCGTCACGATCTAAATAAGTCGCGAAGCGACACCATAACTATTCATTATTCACCATTCACTGTTTCTTCCGGGTTTAGTGAAGAGTGAAGAATGAATAATGAATAATGTGATCACCCGGATAACTCACCATAGAGTGCAGTTTGCTTTCGCCCGCGGGGCGGTCTTGTTCCTTTATCGAGGCTCTCTGCCCGCGGTGCGACCTACTTTCCGCCTGCAGGTGCGGAGAAGTATGGCGTCTCGTACCGAGCCGCTAAAGGACCGATGCAGGAAGCATCGAAGGCGGTCTGCCAAAAGCGAGCACGATGCGCGCTGCCAAGCAGCCGCCCAGCCGCACGTCGGCCGTCTCTTTTCGAGTCACCGGTAACATTCTTCTATGGAGTTAGCTCGGGTTGGTGCCCTCAGAGTAGTCGCCCGCCGGAATTAATGGGGGCATCTCGCAGCGCGCCGGTTCCCGGCGATTTATTTCGGTTTTCCCTCTGTTTTTCGATAGCTTTGCTTTTTGGTGAGTTATCCGGGGAATCATAATGAATAGTGAATAGTTGTGGTTGCGCTGCGCGCTTATTTAAGGGCACCTCTAAAAACCTCTTGCCGCCCATTCGCACCGCCCTAAAGCCGTCATATTGCACAAATTTTCCTTGACATACGACAGTATGCCTGCGAAAAATTTGTACAATCTGCCGACTTTATGTCGGCGCGCCTGAACGACAATAGGTTTTTAGAGGAGCCCTTAAATAGCGAGTTATCCGTGCGATCGCATTTTCAATGTGTTGATAAGGATATAGTATTGCGCCCGCGCAAAAAAACTGTGTCTCGCCGTCCGGCGAGACACAGTTTTTTCGGATAAACATATTTTTCGGGTATGACCCGGTGCGAAAAGCCGCGGTATCAGGTATAAACGACCTCGACATTGCCGCTGTTCATATATACTTCGGAGGCCATATCCGTGCTCTGCGACATATAGATGCGCGTCAGACCGGCGATATCCCAGAACGCTCTGTAGCCGACCTTGCTTACGCTGTGCGGTATATTGAGCTCTGTGATGCTTATGCCCTGGAACGCGTAATCCCCGATGTTCTTCACGCCGTCGCCGATCTTGAGCGATGTCACATACCGGCAGTCGCGGAATGCCGCGGAGCCTATCGTGCCGACGCTTCCCGGTATCGTTATCGACGTGAGCCCGTAGCAGCGCTCGAACGCGGAATCACCGATAGAGGTGAGAGTGTTCGAGAAGCTGATGTCGTAAAGGTTCTCGCAGCCTTCGAAGGTGCTGTTGCCGATACGCTTCAGCGCGGTCGGCAAATTTATCCTCCAGAGCAAACGGCAGTTGCGGAACGCCGAATCATCGAGATCGGTGACACTGTTCTGAATGTCTGCCGTCATCAGAGCGGTGCAGTTCTCGAACGCGTTCTTGCCTATGGAGGTGATGCTGTCGGAAAGCGAGATCGTTTCAAGTGCGGAGCACTCCGCGAAGCAGAAATCGCCAAGCGACCTTGCACCTCTCGTTACCGTAACGTTTACCAGCCCCGAGCACTTGTAGAACGCGTACGCGGGCAGCTCTCTCAGCTTGGTGGAGAAGGTGATGCTGTTCAGCGACGTGCAGCGCTCGAACGAGTGTGCGCCTATGCTCTCGGTGGATGACGGCAGCGCCGCCGCTCTGAGCGAGGTGCAGCCCGCAAAGCAGGCAGCTCCGATAGTTTTCAGACCCTCGGCGAGATCCAGCGTACTGAGCGCGGTACAGCCCTCAAACGCGTGCTCGTCGATATACCACGTCGAGGCTGCGGTCTTGACCTTCGTGAGCGATGTACACTTCTCAAACGCGTACCCGTCTATCTCCTTTATGCCTTCGGGAACAGTGATCTCCTTGAGCGCGGAGCAGCCCGAGAAGCAATATTCCGGCAGGTCTCTCGGAACGGCGTTCAGAGTGACCTTTTTCAGCAGCGTGCAGTTCTGGAAGGCGGAAGCGCCTATGTTCGTTACCGATTTGGGGATCTCGATGCTCTCGAGTATCTTGTTACCCTTGAACGCGGAAGCCGAGATGCTTATAACGCTCTTGCCGTCTATCTTGGACGGGATCACGAGCGCTGCCGCCGAGCCTCTGTAGCCCGTTATCTCAACGCCGCCCGCTATCTTGATGTATTTGAGCGAATCCTCGCCGGCGGGCTTCGCGGCCGTAGTCACCTCGGGCTTCGTGGTGCCGGTCGGCTTGGTCGTGCCTGTGGGTCTTGACGTCGTATCCGGGTTCGTCGTCACCGCTGTGGTGGCAGCGCTCGTCGAGGGAGCCGCTGTAACGGCCGGAGCCGTTGTCTCGGCCGGCTGTGTGGTATCCGCCGGAGGAGCCGTAAGCGCCGGGTCTTCCTCAATGATAATGTCCTCACCGACGCTGCGGTATTTTATATCCGCGCCGCAGCCTTCGAATGCGTTGTCCGCGACATCGCAGTCCGAGGGCAGGGACGCCTCGGTCATTCCCGAGCAGCCCGCAAACGCCTTGGAGCCTATGCGCGTTATGTTGTTGGGAACAGTCAGCGACTCGAGGGACGAGCATCCGCTGAACACCTCGTCGTTTATAGAGGACAGACCGGCGGAGAGTATCAGCTTCTCCATACCCGAGCAATCCCTGAACGCGCCGAGCCCGACGAACGAAACGCTCTTCGGGAGCTTTGCCTCCGCAAGCGAGGAGCAGCCCTCAAACGCCGACGCGCCTATGATCCGCAGACCGTTCGAAAGCTTTACCGATTCGAGCGACGAACAGCCGGAAAAAGCCTGCTCGCCTATATCGGTGACGGTTGACGGTATCGAGACCGCGGACATATTCGAGCAGCCGAGGAAGGTCTTGTCCTCCACTCTTGCCACGCCGTCGGGAAGCTTTGCGGAGCGAAGACTGCCACAGCCCTCGAACGCGCTCTCTCCGATCTTGGTGACGCTGTTGGGGATAGCGACATATCCGAGCTCGGAGCAGTCAATGAACGCGCAGGAGCCTATCTCCGTCATTCCGGCAGGCAGCTCAACGAGCGTTATCGCGGACGGGTCGGCGAATATGCTCTTGCCGTCCGCGCCCTGTATCTTCTTTACCTGCTTGCCGTTGATAGAGGGAGGTATCGACACCTCGCCGTCGCTGCCGGTATATTTTGTGACGGTGACGCCGCCGTCCTCCTCGACAGTCTCGAACAGCTCCGCGTTGGTCTGTTCGATGTCAACGACCTCTTCGGCAAAGGTAGTCGTGGTGAATTCGACTGCGGGTTCCGGCGAGGTGGCGGGAGCGACGGAGGCCGACGGAGCCTGCGATGTACCGGTGGGCACTTCGCCGCCGCTCTTGCTGTTGAGCGCTATCGCGGTGATGATGAGAGCAAGCGCCGCGGCTGCCGAAACGCCGATTATGATGCCTTTTTTCTTTCCGCTGCCGGAATTCCCGCGAGTCTGCTGTTCAAAAGGTCTCGCCTCGGGTCTGGGCTCGGAGTAGCGCGGGGTGTTCTGCGCCTGTCCGAACTGCGAGCGCTGAACGGGCTTAGCCGGCGCGTCGGGCATTTTGGCGTACTCCTCAGCCGGCACCTGTCCGAACTGCGGTATCTGACCCGACGGCGCGGCCTGTGTCTGACCGTACTGCGAGTTGGGAACTTGCCCTGCGGGTGCGGCGGGCATACCGCCGTACTGCGAGTTGGGAACTTGCGCTGCGGGTGCGGCGGGCATACCGCCGTACTGCGAGTTGGGAACTTGCGCTGCGGGTGCGGCTGGCATACCGCCGTACTGCGAGTTGGGAACTTGCCCTGCGGGTGCGGCGGGCATACCGCCGTACTGTGAATTGGGGACTTGCGCTGCGGGTGCGGCGGGCATACCGCCGTACTGCGAGTTGGGAACTTGCGCTGCGGGTGCGGCGGGCATACCGCCGTA
>JAFTAG010000197.1 GCA_017458655.1 Ruminiclostridium sp.
GTCTTCGTCTCACCGGCCTTTATCGCCATATCGGAGAAGGACAGCCCGCTGTCGGCGGCGAATTTCGTGCCGTCGAGATTGCCGAGCGTTACACGCGCCTTATCGATGTCCTTCTTGCCGGAGTTGGTGAATGTGAGCGTAAGCGTGAATATAGTGCCCTCGCGCACCTCCGGGACATCCACGGAATAGCCGGTCATCGTAAGGTCGTACTTTCCGAGGGTGGTATCGGTCTTTTTCGCGGGGGTGCAGGTGACAACCACGGTCTCCGTTACCGACGCGGTGCCGAAATCGAGCTTTATCGGGATATTCTCGCGGACATTCGCGATACCCGACGCGCCCATAAGGCTGAACGTGACCTTCTTTGTCTCACCGGCCTTTAAGTCGAGATCTCTGTAGGAAAGGCCGCTGTCAACGGCGAATTTCGTCCCGTCCGCTTCAACGGACACACGCGCGCTCTTTATATCAACGTTGTCGTTGTTTTTGAGGTCGAGATCGAGCGTGAATTTCGTACCGTCGGCAACGGGCTGCGGAGTAACGGTATAGCGCGAGACCGTAAGCGCGTGGCTGCTGTATTTCACGTCGGTGTCCGACTTTTTGGGCTTGCAGCTCACAGCAACGCTTGCGGTGGTCTTTTTGGTAAGATCCGCGCGTCCTTCTTCAAGGCAGTATGTAAGGTTCACGCCGATGTATTCGCGTTCGTTCTGCAGTCCCTCCTGCGCCACGAGCGTGAAGGTCGCCGAACCCGTCCTGCCGTTGGGGATATCGAGATACTTCATCGAAAAGCCCGTATCGAGCAGAAACTTATTCTTGTCGAGCTCGGAAAGCTCCAGCTCCGCGTCCTTTACGTCCAGCCCGCAGTTGTTGCGGATAGTCACGGTGAGGTCGAACTTATCGCCGGGGGTGATGTTCTCCCTGCTCACAACGCAGGATTCTATCGTCATTCCCGTTACCGCGAGCGTACTGACTATCTCGACCTGCACCGCAAACGTCTGAGTGGCGCCGAGGCTGCCGTAGATGTCATATATCTCCGCAGTCAGCGTAAAATCGTACTTACCCTTTGCGGCTGTGGGAGCCGCCTTGAACACAAACCCGTAGGAATCCTTTATGTCCGTCATCGTCTTTTTCTCGGTCTCAACGGTGAGATCCTTTGTTCCGCCGGACATACGGAGAACTATCTTCGAGAACGCCCCGAGAGTCTTTGTCGCGAATGTGGGACTATAGACCCCGCTCGTTCCGGAATTCATACTGAACTTGCTGGCGCTCACCATATATATTTCCGGCACGGATACGACCACCGTATCCGATATGTCGGAGCCCTCCGCCTTCACTGCCGGTGCGCAGGAAAACGCCGTTATTGCTGCCGCGAGGACAGTCGCTGCGATCTTTTTAAAAATATTCATTGTGCCTTTACCCTCTCTGAGTTTTTATTGAGCTTTGCTTTGTTTTCCTTATCTCCCCGGGCCTTGTCGTCTTCCCCGGCAAACGCTTCGTCGTCCTGTAACGGGTCGTAGGCGGAAACATTTTCCTCTATCTTTGTTATCTCACCGTCGATTATATGTACTATCCTGTCACAGTACCGCGCTATCTCAAGGTCGTGCGTGACTATTATCATCGTGATGTTGTATTTCCGGCACATACGCACCATGAGCCGCATAACATCATCGGTGGTCTTGGTATCGAGGTTTCCGGTAGGCTCGTCCGCGAACACCACATTCGGCTTTGCCACAAACGCTCTCGCAATACCGACTCGCTGCTGCTGACCGCCGGACATCTGATTGGGGCGGTGGTTGAGCCTCGTTCCGAGCCCCACCAGCTTCAGCATTTTCGCCGAGGCCTTGTCGCGCATCGACCGCGGCATACCCTTGAACATCAGCGGCATACCGACATTCTCGAGCGCGGTGAACTGCGTTATCAGGTTATAGGACTGGAACACGAAGCCCGTGTTTTCCTGCCTGAAACGGGCGAGCCTGCGCTCGTTGAGCTGTGCGACATTCACTCCGTTTATGAAGATATCTCCTCTTGTGGGCTTTTCAAGCCCCGCGAGCATATTCAGCAGCGTGGATTTACCGGAACCCGACGTACCGAGTATGCAGCATATCTCGCCTCTTTCGATGTCAAGGTCTATCTTCTTGAGCGCATAGACCTTTTCACCGCCGAGCTTATATACCTTGCGGAGATTTCTGACTTTTATGAACGCCAATATCTCACCTTCCTCCGAATAGGATAATTAATAACTCAACTTTCCCACTTGACAACAAACCCTTTATTCATGGGCTTCTTGATTTAAAAACTCTTTAAATCTATATTGTATTTTAATTGCCGAATCGCTTTAACTGCGGATAATAACGCCTATTTTGGGTGGAGGAAAGTTGAGTGAATAGTGAATATTTAATTGCCGGAGTAAAAATTACGTCCTAAATATATAAACGTCTTTGGCGGCAGTAAAGTTGCACAGAAAAGGCAAAAAATTTCGATTTTTCGCAAATTTCATCACAACAGACAAACGGGTGGCCACTGCGCGGAATATTTTTGTACAACATTTTGTGTCTCTCCTGCGCTTCGGACACAATAAGTATTATACCACCTTTTCGACAAAATTTCAACCTTTACGCGCAAAAAAAACGCGCCCGGGAAAATCAGAGCGTTCCCGGGCGCATACGGCCGTTCAGTCATGTATGGTCTCAACAATGGTCGCCGCGGCATCAAACGCCTCGGATACCGGCGCCTGCTTTTTCACAAGCTCCTCGGCGAGCTTATCGGTATAGAGCTTGTACGCCGCGGCAGCACCTACGGGGTACATCTCCATAAAGCTCTTATACACCTCGCTGCCCGTGCCGTTGTATTTCAGCTCGACACAGCCCTGCAGCGCTATCTGTATGTTTGCGAGGATATCGTCGGCAAATTCGACGATGACGGATTTTTTCTGGGCGTAGGAGTTTTTCATACATATATCCGACGCTCCCGCCCACGCGTCATGCGCCGCCACCTTGACGCGCTTCAGGTTGCTCATTATTATCGTTCCGATGCACATCGGGCAGGGCTCCATAGACGTATAGAGCGTGTAGCTCTGCAGGTCGGGGTGCTTCACGATATCGAGCTGCTGTATGCAGGCGGTCTCGGCATGATCGACCTTACAGTTCGGGAAGCGCTTGCTGGACACATAGTGATTGCGCCCCTCGGAAAGGATATTTCCCGCGTCATCGACGATTATCGCCGCTATGGGAAGGTTCCCCTCACAGAACGACTTCCAACCGAGCTCAAATACCTTCTGCCAATGCTTATCAAGTTCACTGAACTTCACAGAGATCACTTCCTTTCATTTGACGTGCGGTTGCTTCAATCAAGCTCGGAAAGCTCCGCGAACGTCTGTTTCATTCTCGGGTAGAGCTTTTTGTAAAGCTCATATACCTTTTCGTACCTTGCGCTGTTGTCGGCGATAGGCTGCTGCACCTTATCCGCCTTGATAACAGCGTGACACGCCTCCGGAACGCTCTTGTATATGCCGGTGCCGACTGCCGCGAGCAGCGCCGCACCGAGAGCGGGACCCTCCTTGTTCTGTGTGGTCTTTACGGGGCAGCCGTACAGATCCGCCAGCATCTGCCGCCAGAGGGGCGATGTCCCGCCGCCGCCGCAGGCCATCATATCGCTTACGTTTATGCGCATCTCACGCATAACTTCCACGCAGTCGCGCAGGGAGTACGAAACGCCCTCCATTACCGCCCTTATCATATCTTTCTTCTTGTGCATAGTCGAGAGACCTATGAACGCGCCGCGCGCATTCGGGTCAAGGTGAGGTGTGCGCTCGCCGTTGAGATACGGCATATACAGCAGCTTGTTCGCGCCGATAGGCACATCCATAGCCGCCTTGTCGGTGAGGTAATACGGGTCAACGCCCATATCTATCGCGGTCTCCATTTCGCTCCAGCAGAGATTGTCGCGGAACCATTTGAGCGACAAGCCCGCGCTCTGGGTAACTCCCATAACGTGCCAGCAGCCCGGTACGGCGCAGCAGAACGTGTGTACCCTGCCCTTCTTGTCTATGGAGATGTCGGAGGTGTGCGCGAATACGACGCCGCTCGAGCCGATAGTCGTGAATGCCGTGCCGTCCTCAACGACGCCCGTTCCCACAGCGGCGGCGGCATTGTCGCCCGCACCGCCCACAACGGGAGTGCCCTCGGCGAGACCGGTCATCTCCGCGACCTTCTTGGTGATCGTACCCGTTATCTCGGGGCTCTCATACACCTTTGCGAGCAGGGACTTGTCGATGTCGAGCTTACTCAGCACCTCGTCCGACCACTGACGCTTCGGGATATCCAGCAGCTGCATACCGGACGCGTCTGAAACTTCCGCAGCGTACTCGCCGGTAAGCTTAAATCTGATGTAGTCCTTCGGGAGAAGTATGTGACGGCAGCGCTCATAGTTCTGCGGCTCGTTGTTCTTCACCCACATTATCTTCGCGGCCGTGAAGCCGGTTATCGCGGGATTTGCCGTTATCTCGACAAGCTTCTCGTGGCCGACCTTCGAGGTTATCTCATCGACCTCCTTTGCGGTACGCTGGTCGCACCAGATGATGCTCTTGCGTATCACCTTGTTGTCCTTGTCGAGCATTACGAGGCCGTGCATCTGACCCGAAAGGCCTATGCCCTTTATCTCCGAGGCGGGAACTCCGCTCTCCGCGATAACATCGGAGATACCGCTCACCGACGCTCTCCACCAGTCCTCGGGCTCCTGCTCCGCATAGCCGTTCTGCGGGGTGTATAGCGGGTATTCGTAGGTCGCGGAGGCTATCGCCTCGCCGTTCTCGTCAAAAAGCACTGTTTTGGTGCCTGAGGTGCCGATATCGACACCCATTATGTATGCCATAGATATCATTCCTTTCACAAAAATATTACTAAAATAATTATAGTACATCACGCGCGATTTGTCAATAGTTACAAAAATTTTTATTGCCCCGTTCTACACCCGCAATGCATTTTTTCACAAATCTGTGGGCAATACCGCTTGACTTTTTTGTAAAAATCTGCTATCATATTATTTGTAAAAATGCACAGACAGGGAGACATACAGTGAGATCTATACTTACCCCCGTGCCGGAAGCCGCGCTTACCGCTTTTTCACATATATAATGGGATCTATCGTTGCCATTCTCGTTACCGTCGGTGCGGTCATAGCCGTAATTGCCGTAACGGCGCTTATAATACGCACAGCGCCGGATCCCGCGACAAAGCGGTACCTCGGTATGGAGCTCAAAGATACGGCGGATATGCTAAAAAAGGGGCTTCGGGATGAAGCCTCGCTCCCGAAGCCGATCTCAAACGTCTCCGAGATGTACCGCCCGAAGCTTGAACGGGATTTCCCGCATTTATCGTATGAGCGCTTCATCGAGACCGCAAATTCGGCACTGCTGGCGATTTTCGGCGCGGTCGAGAGCGGAAATACCGACGCGCTGACGAACGTTACCGACACGCTGCGGGAACGTGTCCGCGGCATTATCGAGCACAACGCTTCAAGGGGCATCACCGAGCATTTCGACGACATAAAGCTGCACAGGACGTCGATAGCGGATTACAGGAGCGGCGATGGGAAGGCTGTCGCGGTGTTCGAGATATCCTTCCGCTGCGTGCATTACCGCGAGGGCGACAAAAAGAGCGAAAAAAAAGGAAAGCCCGATGTTCCCGGCCAATACGCCGCAAGCATAACGCTCTGCTGCGGGGACGAGTTCGCGGAAAAGGCCACGGCGCTTACGCGCTCCCATAACTGCCCGAACTGCGGCGCGCCCGTGTATTCCACCGGCGAAAGAATGCTGAGGTGCAGGTACTGCGGCACAGGCATCACCGAGGATATCCACCGCAGCTGGCTCGCGGACTCCTATAAGTTTATATGACCACTGTAACAGTTAACAGTGAACAGTGAACAGGTTACAGTTATGGTGGCGGCTTCGCCGCTTATCCTAATTGTGACAAGAATAAAAAAACTGTTAAATCTCGTCACGATCCAAATATGTCCGCGCAGCGGACACCACAACTGAAAACAGTTAACAGTTAACAGTGAACAGGTTACAGTTATGGTGGCGGCTTCGCCGCTTATCCTAATTGTGACAAAA
>JAFTAG010000198.1 GCA_017458655.1 Ruminiclostridium sp.
AAGTATGGCGTCTCGTACCGAGCCGCTAAAGGACCGATGCAGGAAGCATCGAAGGCGGTCTGCCAAAAGCGCGCACGATGCGCGCTACCAAGCAGCCGCCCAGCCGCACGTCGGCCGCCTCTCTTCGAGTCACCGGTTACTGCTCATCTAATGGAAAGCACAGGCTGGTGCCCTCAGAGTAGTCGGCCGCCGGAACTAATGGGGGTCGCTCGCAGCGCGCCGGTTCCCGGCGATTTATTTCGGGTTTCCCTCTGTTCCTTGATAGTTTTGCATTTTGGTGAGTTATCCGGGGAATCATACTATTAAGGAACCGCTGATTAAATCTTGCACACCGCTCGTATCGCGCCTTCAGCTGTCATATTGCACAACTTTTCCTTGACTTGCGCCGGCAAGCCTGCGGAAAATTTGTACAATCTGCCGACTAAATTCACGACACGATCGGCGCACAATCTTTAATCATCGTTTCCTTAATTAAAAAAGTTTCCGCCGGGCGGTGAGGAGCCCGGCGGGTCGTGAGTATCATCGTTATGTGCACGGAAGCCGCACCGATACGGTCAGTTTCCGCTTCGGCCGAGGTAGTTGACGCACATCATCGTAATGTCGTCGAACGGCTCGATATTGCCGACGAAATTGTTGATGTCGGTCTCAACGTTGAATACGAGCTCGGCGGCGGAATTGCCGAGGCTGTTGTTGAGCGACTGCGTCATAGCGTCCATTCCGAAGCGCGCTCCCTCGCCGTTCTTCGCTTCGGGAACACCGTCCGTATATAGGAACAGCTTGCCTCCGGGCTCAAGCACCAGGCTCTCGTCGATGAACTCCATATCCTCCATTGCGCCGAGGGGCGGGCAGTTCTCGCCCTTGATGACATCGAACCCCTTGTCGGGGCTGCTGATAGCGGGGTATTCGTGTCCCGCGTTGACATAATCTATCCTGCCTGTGTTCAGGTCGAGTATGCCGAGCCATACGGTTACGAACAGTCCCGCGCGGTTATTGCGGCAAAGCTCGTTGTTTACATTGAAGAGTATTTCCGAGGGCAGCCCGCCGAGCATTACGCGGTTGCGGAGTATTACTTTCGCGATAGTCATAAACAGCGCTGCGGGAACGCCCTTTCCGGCAACGTCCGCCATTACCATCGCAAGATGCCCGTCGTCAACGAAGAAGAAGTCGTAGAAGTCTCCGCCGACCTCCTTTGCGGGGGTCATACTCGCGTACAGCGTTATATCCTCGCGCTCAGGGTAGTCCGTCGGGAGCATATCCGCCTGTATTTTCGTGGCGACGCCGAGCTCCGCGCCTATGCGCTCTCTTTCCTTGCCAACCTTTGCAAGCCGCTTTACGAGCATAAGTATCGACCACAGCAGCAGTATGAATGACAGCGATACGGCGATGATGACATAGATAACGTATCTGCCTATCGTGTTGGTAACGTCGGTGATCGTCTCGCGGGGGAGCAGGGTGGCGAAATTCCAGCCGTGGACGCCGACCGCGGTGAATGCCGCGAGCATATCCTCGCCGTTCTTGTTGTAGTTGACGATAGCCTGTTCGGAGCCCACGGGGTGCTCCCCGACCATATCGTAAATATTGAAGTCGCCGGGGCCGATGTGACTTGTATCCTTGGAGAACGCGAGTATGGTGCCGTCGTCGTCGAACAGCACGTTGGTACCGCTTTCCGCAAAGCTGACGGTATTTACCAGATCGTTGAGGATAGCCTTTGTAAAGGTGCCGAACACTACGCCGATAGCCTTGCCGTTATTCATTATCGGCACAGCGAGCACGAGCACCTCGTCGCCGTCCTCATCGAAATGCGTGACCTGCGATACCGAGTCGATGCCCGTCATAGCTTCCTTGAAATAATCGGTGAGCATGATGTTTCCCGAGGATCTCCCGTTATAGTTTATGGTGGCGCCCGTTGAGTTCGCAACGCCTATCGTCTTGAACGCGCCGATACCCTTTGTGGCAAGTATCGTCGCTTTCATCTCGTTGTAGTCCGAAAGGTCGATATCCTCGAAGTATCTTACCTGCGATTCGAGCATGACGAGCTGGTCCTCAAGCTTTGTCTCGAAGATCGCCGACATCGCTCTGACGTTCTCGCCGAGGTACATCTGCGTCGTATCGGTTATCAGCGTGTTTGAGCTCTGACCAAATATGAAAATGGATATCGCGAGGTAGATAGCCGCAACCACGACAGCGCCCGCGACATACCAATATGCTTTTATTCTTTTTATCATTTCGTCGGAGATTCACCTTTCATCAATGATAGGCTTGATAGGAAAACAAGTATATCACCGGTCGATCATACATTTTATTATATCACAGTATGGTTTAAAATTCAATCCTGTTACAAAATTTTCACTGCGTATTCACATAAACGTCACATAATTGAACGAATGTAGTCGGTAAGCTCCAGAGCCATTTCTTCCTGCTCGGTGATGCGGGGGTGTCCGTCGGTGGCAAGTCCCGCGCGCTTGAAGCGAAGCCGCGTCACGGCTGGGTCGGCAAGCTCCGCGCACAGCTCGTCAAGTATGTATTCCCACTTCATCTCGTGCTTCAGCAAAGTCGTGATGATGATGAAACGAGCGGTGCCGTAGCGCTTTTTCAGGTCGAGCAGTATCTCCTTGTAGCGCGCTTTCCACTTTTCGGTGTATTCGCGGTCGAATACCGCGTCGGGGTTCGGGTTGGCGTCATTCTGCCCGATAGCGAAGATAACGAAGTCGGGAGTGTAGCGGGAGAAGTCCCACTCCGACACGCCCACGGGCGCGTAGGGAACATAGCTCAGCTTGTCGTAGGTGCTCTCCAGCCCGGTAAGCGTCTCGATATCGGGGCCGTAGAAATACCCCGTGTGGTCGAGCAGCGCAAGTCCGCCCTGTGAGTTGTTGTTAAACTCGGCGTTCAGCTTGCGGGCGCACGACCATGTATAGCTGAAATAGCTGTTGTCGTACCGGCCGAGGTGGTTCCCGGGGTCGCAGAGTCGTTCGTGATACACGGCCTCGCAGCATTCTCCCGCGGAGACGCTGTCGCCGAAGAATTCGAGCTTCATATCGTATTTCACGTCGGCAGGCATGATATCGTCGGCCTCCGCGGAGATGAAGCGGAAATAATGCGCCGCGGCCTGCCGCTTGAAAATGACGCAGGTGTGGACGGTGTTTTCGAGGCCTTCCGCGAGCGTTATCGTCTGCACGGCCGGTTCCTTTGCAAGCGGTATCTTCCGCTGCACGCCGTCTATCAGCGCGCCTATCCACATCGTATCGGACATCGGGATATTCTCGACCGTGATCTTTAGTGATGTACCGCCGAAATTGAATT
This sequence comes from Ruminiclostridium sp., assembly GCA_017458655.1. Lineage (GTDB taxonomy): Bacteria > Bacillota > Clostridia > Oscillospirales > Ruminococcaceae > Ruminiclostridium_E. Next base: position 3,301 of record JAFTAG010000198.1, read on the forward strand.
TTATGTTGCTGCC
>JAFTAG010000199.1 GCA_017458655.1 Ruminiclostridium sp.
ATATCACCGCCAAAAGGGAGGGATAACCATGACAAACGAACAGATATTCCCGAAGATCGACCATACCCTGTTGACACCGACAGCGACGGTACAGCAGATACGCATACTGTGCCTTGAAGCGATAGACTACAAGACCGCGAGCGTGTGCATACCGCCCTGCTATGTGAAGCAGGTGCACAAGGAGTTCCCGGAGCTGAATATCTGTACGGTCGTGGGATTCCCGCTCGGCTACAGCACAAAGTCGTCGAAGGTCTTTGAAGCGTCGGAAGCGATAAAGAACGGCGCGAATGAGATAGATATGGTCGTGAATCTCACCTGGGTCAAGGAGCATAACTTCGATATGGTCATGGAGGAGATAAACGCGCTCCGGAAGGTGACAAAGGGACATATCCTTAAGGTCATCGCGGAGACCTGCTACCTCAATCAGGACGAGAAGATAATGCTCTGCCACAGCGTTACGGCGGCGGAGGCTGATTATATCAAGACCTCCACCGGCTTCGGGACTGCGGGAGCCGACCGCGAGGATATAAAGCTGTTCGACGAAAATCTCGGCAAGGGCGTGAAGATAAAGGCGGCGGGCGGTATCAGGACCCGCAAGGATATCGAGGATTTTATAGAGCTCGGCTGCTCCCGCATAGGCTCAAGCTCGGCGGTGAAAATACTTACATCAAAGAAAAAATAAAAATTGCCCACATATCGTTCGGTATGCGGGCTATTTTTGTGCAAAAAATTGTTGCTTTTTGCAGAGAAAAGTATTATAATTATACGGTATGTGTGGTATTAATTTGTTTCCTCGCCTTCGGCGGGGAAACATAAAAAGAAAGGCTAAAAATGGAAGGCATAGAATATTTGAAAGACCTTGCGCTTATAATCGTGACCGCGAAGGTGTTCGGCCTGCTCGCGAACAAGCTTAAAGCGCCGCAGGTCGTAGGTGAGATAATAGCGGGGCTTATCTTAGGTCCGTCAATACTCGGATGGGTAGGTCAGTCGGAATTCCTGTCGAGAATGGCCGAGATCGGCGTAATACTGATAATGTTCGGCGCAGGTCTCGAAACGAATATGAAGGATCTCGTGAAAACCGGCGGGAAAGCGCTCGTTATCGCGCTGGTCGGTGTGTTAGTACCTCTCTGCGGCGGAGCGCTGACCTATATGCTGATATTCGGCTTCTCGACCTTCGGCAGTGAGGAATTCCTACGGGCGGTGTTCATCGGAACGATAATGACCGCAACGTCGGTTGGTATAACAGTTCAGACGCTCAAAGAGCTCGGCCATCTGAAAGGCCACATCGGCACACTGATAATGAGCAGCGCGATAATAGACGACATCATCGGCATCATCGTGCTCACGTTCGTTATCGGCTTCAAGAACCCCGATTCCAAGCCGATCGACGTGCTTATACATACCGGCCTGTTCATACTGTTCGCGTTCGGTGTGGGGATACTCTGCTACTACGCGTTCAAATTCATAGACAAGCGCTATCCGCATAAGCGCCGCATTCCGATACTGGGTCTTGCGCTGTGTATGATACTTGCGTATTCCGCGGAGAAGTTCTTCGGTATCGCGGATATCACCGGCGCGTATGTCGCGGGGCTTATCCTCTGCAATCTGCGCGACTCCGAATATATTGCGGAGAAAATGGACATCAGCTCATATATGATGTTCGGCCCGGTATTTTTCGCGAGTATCGGCCTGAAAACGCAGTTTAACGGTTTTACGCCCGAATTGCTGCTGTTCTCGGCGGCGTTCGTGTTCACCGCGCTGATAACGAAAGTTATCGGCTGCGGCGGAGTAGCCAAGCTGTTCGGCTACTCGTGGAAGGAAAGTGCGAAGGTCGGTGTGGGAATGATGAC
>JAFTAG010000200.1 GCA_017458655.1 Ruminiclostridium sp.
AACCTTGCAAGGTTTATGGCGCGCGACGGCGAGGGTGCCACCAAGCTGATAGAGTGCAACGTAAAGGGCGCGGACAGCTTCGAGACCGCGAAAAAGGCTGCTAAGTCGGTAATTATGTCGAGCCTGTTCAAGGCCGCTATGTTCGGCGAGGACGCGAACTGCGGGCGTATAATGTGCGCTCTCGGCTATGCCGATGCCGACTACGACGTGAACAAGATAGATATTTCGATAGCGTCTCGGGGCGGATATCTCAACGTCTGCAAGCAGGGCTCTCTGCTCGATTTCGACGAAGTTCTCGCGAAAAAGATACTTGTCGAGACCGATATAACGATAATCATTGACCTCAATCAGGGCGACAACGGCGCAATGGCTTACGGCTGCGACCTCACCTACGATTATGTGAAGATAAACGGTGACTACAGGAGCTGAACGGTATGAGCGAGCATACTGTCAAGCTTTTATTGATAGCACTTATAATTCTTGCTTTATTGTTTGCGATCGTTTTCACGGGCATATTGTCACGAAAACCGCACAGTAAGATAAATCTTGCGGTCACGATCGCCCTTATCGCTTACGGCATAGTATTTATGATAATGACGCTCGCCGACAAGGACACATATTACGCGTCCTTCGAGACAGCTCTCGTATATGGCGTATTCGCGCTGGCGGCGTGGATAACGGATAACAAGGTGCTGAAAATAATAAGAGCGGTGCTTGTATATATTTCCATACTTGTATTGGGTTACTTTTTGGTCGTTATATTTTTGGCTTCATTGTTACCGCCGTCTCTGGCAGGACTGCGCGGGCTGTGCTGAAATAATGGGAGAGAAAATATATGGAAGCTTTATCGAGGCTCGGCTTTTACGGCCGGTTTTTGTGGCTTATCTTGCCCGTGGAGCTCATCACAGCTGCGGCAGCCGCAATTATCATATACTGCGCCGCATCGGCCGGGGAAATGTTCTTAGGCAAGCAATTCGGCGTTCTCTCAAAGCTGATAATAATTGCGGGAGCTTTAAGGGCAGCGGTATATTCCTTCCTGCTGATATATGAATGGGGAAGTCTCGGTATAATAAACGGTCTGCTTTCCGTGTTCATCGGCGCCGCAATGATCGCGTACAGCCTTGTGTATTCCCGTATGATAAAAGGAAAACGTTCTTATAAGCCGATAATGATATCCGGTATCATACTCGGGTTCGGTATCTGCGTATATTGTGCTCCCGCATTGATATTTTACGGTTTGATCGCATTTCATTAACAGAAAGGACAAAAGAAAATGGAAAACGTAACAAACGAGATAAGGGCGGGCATTTTAAGCGACGCTCTCCCCTATATCCAGAAATACAACGGCAAGGTCGTTGTCATCAAGTACGGCGGCAACGCTATGACCAATGACGCGCTCAAAGACGCGGTAATGTCGGACATCGTGCTGCTGAGCACTATCGGGGTGAAGATAGTGCTGGTACATGGCGGCGGCCCCGAGATAAACGCTATGCTAAAGCGCGTGAACAAGGAGAGCAGGTTCGTGAACGGTCTGCGGTACACCGACGAGGAGACTGTCGAGATAGTGCAGATGGTGCTCTGCGGCAAGCTCAACAAAGACCTCGTGAACAAGCTCTATCAGCACAACGGAAAGGCGCTGGGGCTCTGCGGGCTTGATAACCGTATGATAGAAGCAAAGCAGCTCGACCCCGAGCTCGGACTTGTCGGTGAGATAACGAACATCGACGCTACCGTTATACACGATGCACTCGACCACGGCTATATCCCGGTAATATCGACAGTCGCGGGCGGAACCGACGGAAATGTCTATAACATCAACGCCGATACCGCAGCTGCCCGCATAGCCGCGGAAATGCACGCGGAAAACCTCGTTCTGATGACCGACATCGTGGGACTGCTCCGCGACAAGGACGACGAGAGCACGCTCATACCGCAGGTGGGACTCAGTGAGGTGCCCTACCTCAAAAATCAGGGCATCATCTCCGGCGGTATGATACCGAAGATAGACTGCTGCGTGGAGGCTGTCCGACGCGGCGTAAAGCAGTCCATAATAATCGACGGAAGGATCCCCCACGCCATACTTATAGAGCTCCTGACGAGCAGAGGCGCGGGCACTATGATAAAGTAAGGAGATACACCAAGTGAACACCATTGATAAATTCAACGAACACGTTATGGGAACTTACGGGCGGTACTCGCTCGTAATGGACAGCGGCGCGGGTGAGACCGCGACCGACGAAAACGGCAAAAAATACATAGATTTCGGCAGCGGTATCGGCACAAATTCCCTCGGCTACTGCAACGATGAGTGGGCGGACGCGGTATGCGAACAGGTACGGAAGATACAGCATACGTCGAATTATTACTACACAAAGGTGCAGGCGGACTTCGCGGCAAAGCTCACCGATGCCGCGGGAATGAAGAAGGTATTCTTCGGGAATTCCGGCGCGGAAGCCAACGAATGCGCCATAAAGATAGCCCGGAAGTACAGCTTCGACAAATACGGCAAGGGGCGGCACAATATCATCACACTTGTGAATTCGTTCCACGGAAGAACGATAACAACACTGTCGGCTACAGGTCAGGACGTTTTCCACAACTATTTCTTCCCTTTCACCGAGGGGTTTATATTCGTGAAGGCGAACGACATCGACGACCTCAAAGCCAAGCTTGACGATACCGTATGCGCGGTGATGTTCGAGCATATACAGGGCGAGGGCGGCGTGAATGCGCTCGACAAGGCGTTCGTTGACGCGATATACGAGCTCACCGCGCCGAAGGACGTTCTGACGATAGCGGACGAGGTTCAGACCGGGATCGGCAGGACGGGAAAATTCCTCGCGGGCGACAATTTCGGTCACAAGCCCGATATCGTGACGCTCGCAAAGGGTATCGCAGGCGGCCTGCCTATGGGTGCCTGTCTCGCCGGCGAAAAGTGCGCAGACGTGCTCACTTCGGGAACTCACGGCTCTACCTTCGGCGGAAACCCCGTATGCTGCGCGGGCGGTCTGAAAGTGCTCGAAAAGGCTGCCGACCCCGCATTCCTCGCGGAAGTCACAAAAAAAGGCGAATACTTCCGGGAAAAGCTGAACGCAATAGATGAAGTTGCCGGAGTGAGCGGCATCGGCCTTATGATAGGCATTTCGCTCAAAACAAAGGACGCAAAGGAAATCGCAAAGGCGGCGCTCGACAACGGGCTGCTGGTGCTTACCGCAAAGGATAAGGTAAGGCTGCTGCCGCCGCTCACAATAACCTACGGGGAGATCAACGCGGGTATTGAGATACTTGCCGGACTGCTCAAATAAAGAAAGGACACAATGATATGAAACATTTACTGAAATTGCTCGACCTCAACACCGAAGAAATAACAAAGATACTCGACCTTGCCGACCAGCTCAAATATGAGCTGAAAAACGGCATACCGCACAAGCATCTTGAAGGCAAGACGCTCGGTATGATATTCCAGAAGTCCTCCACAAGAACGAGAGTTTCGTTCGAGACGGGTATGTACCAGCTCGGCGGACACCCGCTGTTCCTTTCGTCGAAAGACCTTCAGATAGGCAGAGGCGAGCCCGTACAGGACACCGCAAGGGTGCTGTCGAGATACTTGAGCGGTATCATGATAAGGACATTTGAACAAAAGGAAGTCGATGACCTTGCGAATTACGGCACTATACCGGTAATAAACGGACTTACCGACTTTGCCCACCCCTGTCAGGTGCTTGCCGACCTTATGACTATACGGGAATTCAAGAACAAGCTCGACGGGCTGAAATTCACCTTTATCGGCGACGGGAACAATATGGCGAACTCGCTGACGGTAGGCTGTCTGAAAATGGGAATGAGCGTGTCGCTCGCCTGCCCCGAGGGGTATTACCCGCCCGCGGAGATACTTGACTTCGCGAAGACATACGGTGCCAAATTCGAGCTTATAAACGACCCCGTAAAGGCCGCGGAGAATGCCGATGTCATTTACACCGACGTATGGGCGTCAATGGGTCAGGAGGGCGAGGCCGAAAAGAGAAAGCTCGCATTCAAGGGCTATCAGGTGAACGACGCCGTTATGGCTGCCGCAAAGCCCGACGCTATGGTGCAGCACTGCCTGCCCGCGCACAGAGAGGAAGAGATCACCGAGAAGGTGTTCGAGGCGCACGCAAACGAGATATTTGAAGAAGCCGAGAACAGGCTCCACGCGCAGAAAGCGGTAATGGTCATTCTGATGAAGTGATATACCGAAGAGGGGAAAAATGAAAAAAGTCATTTCTATACTTCTTGCGTTGATAATGACCGCCGCGTTAAGTATCGGCGCGTCGGCTGTTTACGGAGATACGATAATTCCCATCAAGACGCTGAACAAGGTGCTCGACGACTACCGTAAAGCTATCGGGAACGGCGAGACTTATGTATCTCTGGAAAAATACGGTATTTACAACGACGAAAGCGGCAGAACATACAATGAGCTGTTCACCGCGTTTACGATAAACAACGGAAAAAGCGCGAGCTTCACCTTCGGAAAATACAGCGAAACGTATGTAACGCTCGATATTCAAGGCATGACCGGAGGGAACTTCACCGGCGTAAAGATCGAGTACCCCGAAAGATACAGGCTCGCCGACGGTAAGGCCGATATGGCGAAAATAAAAGAGGACAACGACCTTATCTCGAAAAGATACCGCGAGGCGCTGTCTCTGGCCGAACGCGGTATGTCGGACGCCGAAAAGGCGCTGGTGCTGTATGATTTCGTTATCCTGTGCGCGGAATACCCCGACGCTCTCGGAACAGATACGAACGGTTGGGGTATATACAGCGATGACGCACACGTTGTTACCGGACTGCTGCGCGACGGTATCGGCGTATGTTCGGGGTACGCGAAGCTGTACGGGCTGCTGCTCAACGATTCGGGCGTACCGGCAATAACCGTGTACAGCGAAAAAATGAACCATGAATGGGTAATGGTGCAGATAGACGGCAAATGGTATCACGCCGACCCGACATGGGACGACCCGCGCTATGAAAAGGGTTTGACGGAATTTCTCGACCCGACCGAGGATAACTGGGATATCGGCGCCGTTACTCACTACTACTTTCTGAAAAGCGACGACGAGATCAGAGAGCTTATGCACGACGATTGGGAAGTTTCATACGCGGTCAACCCCGACCTTATCGAAACTCCGCCCGTATCCGGAAGCTCCGGAGCATTCGATGATATGTTCTTTTCCGACAAGAACAAGGACCATTTCTGTATGTCCGCTATGAACCATATCAACGGCAACTGGTATTTCACCGACCTTTTAAATCACGCGATCATTCGCGTCAGACCCGACAAGTCCACCGATACCGTTCCGTTCCCCGACGAGGAATACCCGAAATATTCATACGGATATGAAAGCGAGCTCTATATCTCCACAAATCACAGCATCTACCGATATGATACCATAAGCGACAAATTCGACAAGATACTCGAGATACCAAAGGAAGAAGCCGCAGGCACACGCTACAGCGAAATGCGCGTATTGTTCGATGAAATGACGCTGATGATAATCAGAAGCACCGACAGCGACGATACCTTCACGACATTCGATACGTTCGAGCAGACCTACTCTATGGAGGAACTGCGTTATAAAGACCCGATAATATCGTTTGATACATTTACCGAGCCCGAGAGAACTATGGCTCGTGAGACCTCTCCGTCAGCGGGAGGCGTGAAAAAGCCGCTTGTCACCACGGGCACGGGAGCCGTCAGAACTCCCGGAACGACCTCTGATGAGACCCCGTCCTTCGTTACTGACAACAAGCCGCCGATACTTACGATCATCATCATAGGCGCGGCAGCGGCCTCCGTTATCTTCACCGTAGTATCTCTCATAAAACGTTTCAGAAGATAACGGCAAACGCAGCATTTCAGAATTGCATAAGGAGCAGACTATGAAAGAAACCAAAAACATTACAGTTGTTATCGACGAAGCAGCCGAGGAGACCAAAGTCCCGCTTATATTCCAGTGCTTTGTGGAGCTCGCTATCGGTATTTTTATGATAATCTTCCGTGATGATACAACAAACATACTGTTCATCGTGGTGGGCGCTCTTATGGTATGCTACGGAGTTTTCGACCTTATCGCGTATCTTACGAACAACCGCAATTACAGCTTCCGGCGGGGACTTGCCACGGGCGTTCTCATAACCATTATAGGCGTCGCGTTCATCGTTCAGGCGGAAAAGCTGCAGAACCTGCTCGCTATCATCATCGGAGGGCTTATAATCATAGAGAGCCTTGTGAACTGCCGCAGAGCCAATATCATCAGAAATTTCGGTGAGCCGAAGTGGAAGGCGCTGTTTATAGTCTCTCTCGCTATCCTCGTTATGGGAATGCTTATCTGCATCTACCCCAATATGTTCGGCAGCTTTTTGTCTCTCGTTATGGGCATAGGCATCATATTTGAAGCGCTGGTGGATATCGCTGCGATATTCGGTATGTCGATACACAGAGGCCGCGCGAAACGTAAATATGATGAAGAACAACGGGTCGTTGAAACTACCGCAGTGGATCTGAAGAAATAATAAACAAATATTTCAGACTGTTTCCCTGTTGATTTCATACAGTTTTCACAAATGCGGTATATACTGTAAAATGAAAGGAAAGGTGATTACCGATATGAACTCGATAAAACGTTTTAAGAACCTTATCAGTATAATGCTTTTGTACGCACAGAATATCATTGTTCACGACAAGATCGTTCTTCCGGCCTATAAATTCGAGGATACCCGGAAGCGCATCACGGGACGCACCTTTCTTAAGCTCCCGACCACAGAAAAGATATAATGATCCCCCGTTCGGCTATCCCGGACGGGGGTATTTTCATATAGGTTTCAGATCGCAATGATAAAAATTTCAGCGCGCAGCGCTACCACAACTATTCATTATTCACTATTTCCGTGTAGGCAGAAATAATGAATTGAATAGTTTTGGAGCGGCTTCGCCGCATATATGGATCGTGACGAAACTTAAAAGTCACATCTGTTATGGCGAGTTATCCGAAGACACACCTTTTTTATTTCTGATCGTTTTAGCGAACGATGCGGCGTACACCTTCCCCGCCCCGTTTGCTTTCAGTACCTTTGCCGCCTCGGAGAGCGTACTGCCGGTGGTGCACAGGTCATCTATCAGAAGCATCGTCTTTCCGCGGATATCGGGAGCCTTCGGCGATATACCGAAAGCGTTTCTTACATTTTCAAGACGCGCCGCACCCTTCATACTTTTCTGTTCATTGGTCTCGCGCACCTTTATCAGCACATTAGCATACGGAACGTTTATCATATACCGCAGTTCCTTCACTATCAGCTCGATCTGGTTGTAACCGCGTCTGCGCAGTGATCTCCCGCTCATCGGTATCGGGACGATATAGTCGGCATCGGTGCCGAGACCCGCGCTTCGGAGCGCTCCCGCGATACAGCGCGCGAACGCGTAGGCGGTGTTCCCGCAGTCATTATTCTTGAATTCCAGCACCATCGGTCTGACATCGTCGTCATACACGCAGAAAGCAGTGAACGCGTCAATGTTCGGGATAACGGAATTTCCCGCGTATCGTGTGATGCGGGAAAGGCATTCCCCGCACATATCATCGTTGAAGTCAATGATCTTCCCGCAGCGCGGACAGACGTTCGGGTACAGCCAGTTTATCAGGTATCTGTAGATGCTGTGGAGTTTTGCTCTGTCAGTCTTCATAATAACAAATAGCGGCGGACATATACCGCCCGCCGCATAACTATCCTTATTCTTCCTCGTTCCACGAGTAAAGCTTGCGTATCTCGGCACCCACCTGTTCGAGCTGATGCTCGCCCTGGATGCGTCTGCACGCGTTGAAGTGCTCACGACCCATTTTGTTCTCCATGATCCAGTTGCGGGCGAATGTACCGTCCTGTATCTCGGAGAGCACCTTCTTCATTTCCTTCTTGGTATCCTCGGTGATAAGGCGCTTGCCGACCTCGTAATCACCGAATTCCGCGGTATCGGAAATGGAATATCTCATCATCTTGAAGCCGCCCTTGTAGATAAGGTCAACGATGAGCTTCATCTCGTGTATGCACTCGAAGTAAGCGTTCTGCGGGTCATAGCCTGCCTCCACAAGCGTCTCGAAGCCCGCCTTCATCAGAGCCGTTACGCCGCCGCAGAGCACACACTGCTCACCGAACAGGTCGGTCTCGGTCTCCATTTTGAACGTCGTTTCAAGAACGCCCGCTCTTGCGCCGCCGATACCCGCGGCATAAGCAAGTCCGATATCCTTTGCGCGTCCGGAAGCGTCCTGCTGAACTGCGATAAGGCACGGAACGCCTCTGCCGATAGTGTATTCGGAACGAACCGTGTGTCCCGGACCCTTCGGAGCTATCATTACAACGTCAACATCTGCCGGAGGAACTATAAGACCGAAGTGGATATTGAAGCCGTGCGCGAACATAAGCATCTTGCCTGCGGTAAGGTTGGGCTTGATGCTCTCTTCATACAAAGCAGCCTGCTTTTCATCATTGATAAGGATCATAATGATGTCGGCCTTCTTGGCGGCGTCGAACGCGGTATATACCTCAAATCCCGCTTCTTCCGCCTTCTTCCAGGACTTGCTGCCCTCATAAAGTCCGATTATGACCTTTACTCCGCTGTCCTTTAAATTGAGAGCGTGGGCGTGACCCTGACTGCCGTAGCCGATTATAGCGACGGTCTTTCCGTCAAGCGCCGAGATGTTACAGTCTGTTTCGTGATACAATTTTGCCATTTTGATAACTTCCTTTACTTTTTATATTGTCAATGAAGCGCTTCCGCGCTGGATCGCCACTGTTCCCGTCCTTACGATCTCCTTGATGCCGTAGGGACGCAAAAGCTCCTCGAACGTCTTTATCTTGTTGCTGTAGTCGGAAAGCTCGAGGGTTATGGTATTTACCGAGATATCCGATATCTTAGCCTCGGTTATCTTCGCTATCGAGATAAGCTCGGAGCGCTGTGCGGGGGTGCAGTTCACCTTCACAAGCACGAGCTCGCGGGTGAGCAGCTCGTTTTCATTCACCGCGCGCACTTTAATAACGTCGATAAGCTTGTTGAGCTGTTTTAATATCTGCTCGAGGATATGTTCATCGCCGTCCGCGACTATGGTGATGCGCGAAACGTTCTCGTCCGCGGTGACTCCCACCGCAAGACTGTCGATATTGTAAGCTCTGCGCGCGAACAGCCCCGATACTCTCGCGAGCACGCCCGCGTGATTTTCCACAAGGATAGAGATAGTATGCTTCATATTATCGCCTTTACCTCCTTGTCAACAAATACCTGCAGCAGATACGGCTTTTCCGAAGCGAGCATATTGGTTATGGCAGCTCCTGCCTGCGATATATCGGTGACGTTCTCGGCCTTTATGCCATACGCCTCCGCGATCTTGTCGAAGCAAGGGCTCCCGGTGAGATCTACCGCTATCTCGCGCCCATATATCCTGTATTGCAGCTCTCTGACCATACCGAGGTCGTTGTTCACGAAAACGACGAGCTTGACATTTATCCCGTGCTGCAGCGCTGTGGCCAGCTCCATAAACTGCATCTGTAAGCTGCCGTCGCCGCAGAGAGCAACTACCTGACGTCCGGGACAGGCTTTTTTCGCACCGATAGCCGCCGGCAGCGAGTAGCCCATAGTTCCCATACCGCCCGCTGTCAGAAATCTGCCCTCGGTAAGACGGATATTGTTCGCCGTCCAGATCTGATTGCAGCCTACATCGGCAACGATCACCGCGTCTTTTTCGATGTGCTTGTTCAGCTCCTGTATGAACAGCTTCGGACAGACCGTCCCGGGCTTTGCTTCCGGAACGCTGCGCTCCACGTTTCTGACTCCGTTCAGTTCGTCGAGCCACTCTTTATGCTTCATTTCGGGCACGACCTCGAGAAGCTGCTGAGTTATCGTCTTTATATTGCCGACTACGGGTGTGGTGACCCGGACATTCTTGCCGATCTCGGCGGGGTCGATGTCGATATGGATGATCTGCGTTTCATCCAGCCCGCCAAGCGCCGTTACAGCCCTATCGCCCATTCTCGCGCCGAGCAGTATCAGCAGATCGCATTGCGAGGCCGCGTAATTTGCGGGCTTTACGCCGTGCATTCCCATCATTCCGAAATAAAGCGGGTCGGACATATCTATATTGCTTATTCCCATCATCGTGTTGATAACGGGCATATCACACTTGTGCGCAAGCTCCTTCAGCTCCTCCTTCGCATTCGAGAGGAACACTCCCCCGCCCGCGCAGATAAGCGGCCTCTTCGCTTTAGCAAACGCTTCGGCGGCGCGCTTTATCTGGAGCTTGTTGCCCTCGGTGGTAGGCTTATAGGAGCGTATCTCCACCTTGTCGGGATAGAAAAACTCGCACTGCATATTCTGAACGTCCTGCGGAACATCTATCAGCACGGGGCCGGGTCTTCCCGTCTCGGCGATATAGAACGCCTTTTTTATTGTATCGCATATAGACTTCGGATCCTTGACTATATAGCTGTGCTTTACGAAAGGCTCCGCGGAACCGGTGATATCGGCTTCCTGAAATACGTCGCGGCCGATCTGGTCGGAATTTACCTGCCCGGTTATCGCGACTATAGGTATGCTGTCCATATAGGCGGTAGCGATAGCCGTTATAAGGTTCAGCGCGCCGGGACCCGAGGTCGCGATGCACACACCCGCCTTACCGGTCATTCGCGCGTATCCGCTCGCTGCGTGGCCGCCGTTCACCTCGTGGCGCACGAGTATATGTTCTATATCCGACGCTATAAGCTCGTCGTAGAACGGGCAGATAGCCGCGCCGGGATATCCGAAAACGTGCCTTACTCCCTCGGCTTTAAGACATTCCACCATTGCTTTTGCTACCGTCATTGTATTCTCTGCCAAACTACCGACCACCTTTTCAATTCACAATTCATAATCCACAATTCACAATTGCTGTAACGGAAAGCTTTATCACCGTTAACACTCATTATAGCAATATGTTAATTATACCACATTAACGGGAATAAATCAAGACTTTACGCAAAAGAAGTGAATGTTTCCGTAAAAACCTGCCACCGCAGACGGCAGCCATAACTATTCACTTCTTCTCACCACGGCCGAACTGTCCCGACGATCTCCGACAAGCTCGATATGTTATTGTCGTTCATATATTTTTCAAGTCCGTCAATGACTTTCAGCGGAGAGTAAGGGTCGGTAAAGATAGCCGTCCCCATCTGTACGGCCTTTGCGCCCGCCATCATCATTTCAACCGCATCTTCCCATGTCGTGACACCACCCATTCCGACAACATCTATGTTCACGGCGTTCGCGACCTGCCATACCATTCTTACGGCTACCGGAAAAATAGCCGGTCCCGAGAAGCCGCCGACGTTGTTGTGGAGTATCGGTCTGCGGGTGTTGATGTCTATGCGCATACCGAGCAGCGTGTTTATCAATGAGATGCAGTCCGCACCCTCGGCCTCCACAGCCTTTGCTATGTCCGTAACGCTCGTTACGTTCGGCGTGAGCTTCACCATTACAGGCTTTTTGGTGACAGCACGCACAGCCTTTGTAACAGCCCCCGCACCCTCGCAGGTAGTCCCCCACGTCGCGCCGCCCTGCTTCACGTTCGGACAGGATATGTTCAGTTCGATCATATCAACGTCCGTCGCGTCGAGCTTTTCGGCGGCGGCGGTGTAATCATCTATCGTCGCGCCCGCCAGATTGGCTATGATCACATTGCCGTTGCTTTTAAGCTCCGGCAGATACTTGTTTATGAATACGTCAACACCGGGGTTCTGGAGCCCCACGGAATTGAGCATACCGGCGGTCGTTTCGGCTATACGCGGCGGGAGATTCCCCGCTTTTTCGCGAATGGTCGTACCCTTGCAGGAAATGCCGCCCAGCTTATTGAGCGGGTACAGAGGTGCGTAATCCTCACCGAAACCGTAAGTTCCCGACGCGGCAATGACGGGGTTCGGGAATGTCACACCCGCGACATTTACAGATAAGTCCTTGCTCAAAACAGCACCTCCTCTGCGTTGAATACGGGGCCTTCCTTGCATACACGCAGGAGCTCCTCTTCCCCACCGCGTCTTATCCTTGCGACACAGCCCACACAGGCTCCAACGCCGCAGCCCATACGCTCTTCAAGTGACACTTCGCAGAATACGCCATATTCCTTTGTAAGTTCCGCGACCGCGCCGAGCATTCTTGTGGGGCCGCAGGAGAATACCGCGCCAACGTCGCCCTTTTCCAGCTCGCGTCTGAGCGGAGCGGTAACTATCGCTTTTTCGCCGACGGAACCGTCGTCTGTGCATATTATAACATCATTGCAGACGGCTTTGAATTCGTCTGCGAGGATTATATTCCCATAACTTCTGAAACCGAGTATCGCGGTAACATCCTTGCAGTGCTGCGCAGTGCCGAGCATGGGCGGTACGCCAATACCGCCGCCGACGACTATAACGCGCTTTCCCGCTGAGGCTTCATGCACCGAAAAGCCCTTTCCGAGCGGGGCTATCATATCGAGCATATCTCCCTCGTTGAGTCTCGCTATTGCCGCAGTACCCTTTCCCTTTACGAGAAAGACGAGACGCAGCGTTCCGGCCTTACGGTCGATTTCGCATATCGAGATAGGTCTGCGAAGCGTAAAGCCCGGCGCGAGTATATGCACGAACTGTCCGCACTCCGCAAGCTTGGCCGCATCGGGACAAAGCACCGTGAACGAGTAGATATCCTTCGCGAGCGCCTTTTTCGCAATTATCCTGTATTCTCCGCATTTATATGACATTTTATCAGTCCTCTATAATGGTTTTCTTCTTTTCTTCCCTTTCCTGCCGCTCCTGCTCGACATCGCTTATCGCTTCGAGCCGGAATTTTGTGAGTACTAGCACCGCGATGATGATAAGCACGGACACAAGCGATATCGACGGGAACTGGAACTCCTCAAACAGTATCAGATAACTGTGTGTGCTGCTGATATCAAACAGTATTATAAGTATCATCAGTCTGACGCAGGAAATGCAGGTGTCGATGATATTGCAGTATTTTACTACGTTGTTCTTTGAGATATTGTACCGTTTCGGCTCTTTCTTCCTTTTAAGGATAAGGAAGAACGAAAAGCCGAACACCAGCACCGCGAGCACAGCCCATATCAGCAGCGGGTACCACTCGTTGTGCAGCACCTTGTCGGTGCGGTTCACCCTGTCGAAATGGGCTATCCACTCAATATGCGCGGTAATGACAAGCACCTGCAGTATCAGCGCACCCGCCGATACGATATCGACTATCACCTGCGCGGCGGAATATCTGCGTCTGAACTTATATACACCGATCTTCATCTGCTGTGACCTTTCGTTATATCTTTGTTATATCCACCATTTCAACATCGTCGATGT
>JAFTAG010000201.1 GCA_017458655.1 Ruminiclostridium sp.
CATTACTTATTGTCTCAGTTCTCCCAGCTGCAAAGCTCCTGGTACAGACCGATGTAGAGCTTGGCCGACTGCGTCCAGCTGAAGTCCTTCTTCATACCCGTCTCAACGAGCTTTTTCCACCTCGGCTGGTCGTCATAGACTTCCTTGCAGCGGTTGATAGCACCGAGCATATCCAGCGCGTTGTACGACTGGAACGTGAAGCCCACGCCCTCGCCGCTCTCGTCGCCGTAATCCACGATGGAGTCTTTCAGGCCGCCCGTGGCGCGAACGATCGGCACGGTGCCGTAGCGGAGAGCTATCATCTGCGCAAGTCCGCAGGGCTCGCTCTTGCTGGGCATAAGGAACATATCCGCGCCCGCGTAGATGCGCTTCGCATAAGCGGGGATATAGCCGCACTTGAAGCTTACCGCCTTCGGATATTTATCCTGCATATAGTAGAAGTAGTCCTCATACTGCTTCTCACCGGAGCCGAGCACGATGACCTTTATGCCGCTGCATACGACATCGTCGAGCACGCACTTTATAAGGTCGAAGCCCTTATGCTCAACAAGGCGCGAGATGATACCGAGAACGGGGGAATCTCCGCCGGGGAGTCCCGCTTCCTCGAGAAGCTTTTCCTTGCAGGTCTTCTTGCCCGCCATTTTGCCGACGCTGAAATTCGCGGGGATATCATTGTCGGTCTTGCTGTTGTACATTTCGGTGTCGATACCGTTGAGGAAGCCGCAGGTCTTGTACTGCTTGGTGTTGAGGCAGCGGTCGAGGCCGTGCGAGAACCACGGATTGAGTATTTCCTTCGCGTAGGTGGGCGAAACGGTAGTTACCTTGTCCGCCATTTCGATAGCGCCCTTCATGAGGTTCGCGTCGCCGTCATACTCGATGATCGAGCTTAAATGTCTCGGTATCGAGAATATCTCCTCGGTGAGTTCAAGGCCGTACTGACCCTGATAGCCGATATTGTGGATAGTGAACACGTTTCTGATGCCCCACATATTGTGGTGGTACTTGTAGTAGATGTTGTAGTAGATCGGCACCAGAGCGGTCTGCCAGTCGTTGGAATTGATTATATCGGGCTTTATCTCGAGGTGCTCGAGCATTTCGAGGATAGCTCTCGAGAAGAACGCGTATCTTTCGGCATCGTCGTAGTAGCCGTACAGACCGAAATCACGCTTGAAGTAATACTCGTTGTCGATGAAGTAATATTTTACCCCATTCAGTTCTGTTGTGAAAATACCGCAATACTGTGAGCGCCAGCCTACCGGAACGTAGAAGTTCATGATGTATTCGAGCTTTTCGCGCACCTCGGGCTTTATCGTATTGATATAATACGGCATTACGACCATACACTCGTGTCCCGCCTCGACAAGCGCCTTAGGCAGCGAACCCGCAACATCGGCAAGTCCTCCCGAAGCTGCAAACGGCTGTGCCTCACTTGCGGCGTATAAAATCTTCATATTAAGCTCCTCCTGTCTTAACGGAACACTGTCCCGTGTACTTTATTAACAGGCATAAACTATGCCTATCTTATTGTACCACATTTTCAGGAAATTGCAATAGTTTTAGTAAAAAAACATCATTTTTTACTAACAATATTGTTAATTTTGACCAATCAAGGGATTTTTGGCGCATTATACCGGCCGGCTGTTTTTCCGCGCGCCGATGATGTGTATGCAGCGGGCTTCATCATACCCGTAGCTGTAAAGCGGGCGGTCGAAGGCGTCGTTGGTATGCGCCGCGACATACGGCACGCCGTCCCTTATATCCACGACAAAAAGGCTGTGGTAGCACCCGTCCTCCATGCAGAGCTGTATGACGTCACCTGCCGACGCGTTTCGCAGAGCGGTCTCTTTCCCGAACGGCCCTGCGCCGGTATTGTTCACCATAAAGCGGTAAAAGTATTCCACGCCCGTCCATGCCGCCGCGCGGTCGAACGCGGACAGATAATACCAGCCGGTATCGGGAGTATAGTTCATCACCGCGCCGCCCGCGTAGATGCACTGCGACACAAAATTCGTGCAGTCTCCGCCCAAAAGGTCGAAGGTGTGGAAATCGGGGTTTCTCCCGAAAGCCCATGTCTTTGCGTATTCCACCGACTTTTCCGTGTCAAGCTCGTAAACCGTCATAACGCTCCCCTCCTTGCGGGGCTGCCGCCCCGCGCCCTGCTGTTACGCGGGCTGCCGCACGTTCCTTGCAAAAATATAAGTAAAAATCATATTTATTCATTGACATATTATGTAGTTTTGTGGTATAATAACACTATCATTTTATTAACCGAAAGGACGTCACAAAAAAATGGCAAACAACATCCCCTACAAAACCTACCTTACCGAAGAGGAAATGCCCAAGCAGTGGTATAACGTGCGCGCCGATATGAAGAAAAAGCCCGCGCCGCTGCTCAATCCCGGAACTCATCAGCCCATGACGCTCGACGAGCTGTCCGTGGTTTTCTGCCGCGACCTTGCCGAACAGGAGCTCGACGATACAACACCGTATATCGACATTCCCGACGAGATACTTTCCTTTTATAAGATGTATCGTCCGTCGCCGCTTGTACGGGCATACTGCCTTGAAAAGATGCTCGACACTCCCGCAAAGATCTACTATAAGTTCGAGGGCAACAACACCTCGGGCTCCCACAAGCTCAACAGCGCCATAGCACAGGCTTACTACGCAAAGAAGCAGGGTCTCAAGGGCGTTACCACCGAAACGGGCGCCGGCCAGTGGGGCACCGCGCTTTCCATGGCCTGCGCGTACCTCGGGCTCGACTGCAAGGTATATATGGTAAAGGTGTCGTATGAGCAGAAGCCCTTCCGCCGCGAGGTCATGCGCACATACGGCGCGGACGTGACACCTTCGCCGTCCGAGACCACAAACGTCGGAAGAAAGATACTCGAGGAGCACCCCGGCACCACCGGGAGCCTCGGCTGCGCTATCTCCGAAGCCGTTGAGGTCGCGACAAGCACCGAGGGCTACCGCTACGTTCTCGGTTCTGTGCTCAGTCAGGTACTGCTGCACCAGTCCATAATCGGTCTCGAGAGCAAGGCCGCGTTCGATAAGCTCGGCGTTAAGCCCGACATAATCATCGGCTGCGCGGGCGGCGGCTCCAACCTCGGCGGCCTTATCTCCCCGTTCATGGGCGAGAAGCTCCGCGGCGAGGCGGATTACCGCATTATCGCCGTTGAACCCGCAAGCTGCCCGAGCTTTACACGCGGAAAGTACGCTTACGACTTCTGTGATACCGGAAAGGTTTGCCCGCTGGCAAAGATGTACACCCTCGGCAGCGGCTTTATCCCGTCGGCCAACCATGCGGGAGGCTTACGCTACCACGGTATGAGCTCCGTACTCTCCGAGCTTTACGACGAGAAGCTCATGGAAGCCGTTTCCGTCGAGCAGACGAGCGTATTCGACGCGGCACAGAAGTTTGCGCGCATCGAGGGCATTCTTCCCGCCCCCGAGAGCAGCCACGCTATCAAGGTCGCTATCGACGAGGCTCTTAAGTGCAAGGAGACGGGCGAGGAAAAGACTATCCTCTTCGGTCTCACCGGAACCGGTTATTTCGATATGGTAGCTTACCAGAAGTTCAACGACGGCATAATGACCGACTATATCCCTTCGGACGAGGAGCTTGCGAAGAGCTTTGCTTCTCTGCCGCAGATGTGATCTTTCGGATACGATATATACGGAAAGCCCCTGCCTACGGCGGGGGCTGTTTGTTATGCTGTCATGACCTGATCTTGAATACTACATGATCCCGTGTTTCAAGATAATAAACCGAATCGGCTTTCAGCGTATATGACCCGGAGATCTTGCCTCCGGACCATTCCTCCTTGCCGACGGCGTTTTTTGGACGGGGTAAGAATGGATATTATCCGCGGCAACGGAATTTCAGCCCGAGTTTCGGGGAAAGATAGCATTAAGCCGATGCTTTCATTGCCGGAGGCTGTGAAAGCAATATATCTTATCCGCTGCTTGAAAGGAAGACCGCATGAAAGCTGTTAAAATGATGCTCCGCCGCGAGGGTGCGGCCGCCGCGGTATCGGTGATCGCGGTGCTCGCGCTCACCGTACTGCTGTTTGCGGCTCATACCGTGAGGTGGGCGGCCGTACCGCTCCGCGCGCTCACCGTTATATGCGTGCTGAGGGTCATATCCGGGGATATCAGCCCCGCCTACAAGCTGGGACTGGCCGTTCCGATGCTGCTTTTTCCGCTGCACGGGGGGGTGTTTTATCTGCTGTTTGTCCGGGGATCCGCGCGAAAGAAGCTCGAAAAGCGCATAAAAGCGGTGTTTGCGGGAAGCTCCCCTGTCGCTCCGGAAAAGGGCGATGTCCTCGAAAACTATCTCTCGGCGCGGGGAATGCCTGTCTGCGGTGCAGCCGACCTGCGGTACTACGCGTTCGGGGACGTGATGTTCGCGGAAATGCTGAACGCCATCGGAAGTGCACGGGAACGGGTATTCCTCGAATTTTTCATTGTGAGCGAGGGAACGGCGCTGTCGGAGCTTGTCGGGGCGCTTGCGGAACGCGCCGCGGCGGGAGTAGATGTCCGCGTGCTCATCGACGGGGCGGGGAGCGCTTTCACCAAGCCGCGGGGATTATCCGACGAGCTGCGCCGCAAGGGCATACGGCTGCGCGAATTCAACCGTCTGTCGCCACTTGGGCTGTCGGCGGCGGGGATACGCGACCACAGGAAGATACTTGCCGTTGACGGGGATACGGCGTTCTGCGGCGGTATAAACATCGCGGACGAGTATATGGGTCGGAAGGTGCGGTTCGGGGTATGGAAGGACGGCGGGTTTTCGCTGCGCGGGGAGGCTGCCGGGCGGTTTGAGCGTATGTTTCTGCAGATGTGGGGGCTTGCGGGCGGGAGCGTACCGGACTGCGCGGCGGAAAATGCCGTTGCAGACCGTGCGGGTGGCATTGTGCAGCCGTTCGGGGATATCCCGCTGGACGGGTGCCGGGTGAGCCTTGCGGTGTATCTGCACATCATAAGCCGGGCGAACCGATATGTTTACGTCGTGACGCCGTATCTCGTATGCGACGACGAGCTTATCGGGGCGCTGTGCGCGGCGGCGGGCGGCGGCGCCGATGTACGGCTGATACTGCCGGGGATCCCCGACAAGAGGTACGTCAACATCATCACAAAGAGTTACTATGGCGCACTGATACGGGCGGGGGTACGGGTCTGCGAATACACGCCGGGATTTGTTCACACGAAGCTTATCGTGAGCGACGACGAGATCGCCGCTATGGGAACGGTGAACCTTGACTACCGCTCTATGTCGGAGCATTTCGAGTGCGGGTGCGTGATACGGGACAAGGAGTTTATAGAGGCGGCAAAGCGCGATATTGAAGCGACTCTCGGGGAATGCACCGAGGTGGTGACAGCCCCAAGAGCGTCATCATGCTGTCCGAAAACCGCGCTGTTAAGCGAAATGACGTATGTTACATCCCCGTTTGTTAAAATTGCACGGATATTTTTAAAACTTTTAACACCGCTTATGTAAATCTCCGATTTTGTTTTTTACCACGGATTTCACTTGAAATTGTCACAAAAACCGTTTATAATTATAGTGTATAAAAGGGAAAAATATGTAAGAAAGTAAGAAAAGAGCATCGATTTGACAATTCAAGAGCTACACTACGCTTTCGGTTCCTTTGTCGCACAAAGGAACCGGGTCAGGAGTTTGAGGATAGGGCAGAGCCCTATCCTCATGCGCAGCCCGCGGCTGCGCCTCTCGAGCGAAAGCGGCTTCTTGGACGGGTCTGGAGAAGGTTATGGACATTTTCAATGTGTTTTCTCTGCTCGGGGGACTGGCGCTGCTGCTTTACGGTGTAAAGCTCATGGGTCAGGGTCTCGAAAAGAAGGCGGGCGGCAAGCTCAAATCGCTGCTGTCCGCGGCGACCTCCACGAAATTCAAGGGATTTCTGCTGGGCGTGGTAATAACCGCGATCATACAGTCGTCGGCCACCACCACGGTAATGGTCGTCGGCTTCGTGAACTCGAACATACTAACGCTCGGACAAGCTATCGGCATTATCATGGGTGCGAACCTCGGAACGTCCGTTACCTCGTGGATAATGTCGCTTATCGGCGTTGAGAGCGACAACATCTGGGTGAAATTCCTGACCCCGCAGACGTTCACTCCGCTTATTGCGTTCGCGGCAATACTGATACTGCTGATATTCAAGAAAGACTCGAAAAAAGCCGATACGGCGTCGATACTGTTCGGCCTGTCTTTCCTGATGTACGGTATGCAGCTCATCACGGCGGCGGTATCTGGTCTGAAAGACGTTCCGGAATTCGCCGAGATAATGGGAATGTTCTCAAATCCGCTGCTCGGCGTACTCGCGGGCGCTGTCATCACCGCGATAATCCAGTCCTCGGCGGCATCCGTCGGCATTTTGCAGGCGATATCGCTGAACGGTACACTCAAATATTCCAGCGCTATACCAATTATCATGGGTCAGAATATAGGCACCTGCGTTACGGCGATGATCTCGTCGCTCGGTGCCAATAAAAATGCGAAGCGCGCCGCGTTCATCCACCTCTCCTTCAACACGATAGGCACGATCGTATGGCTGACTATATACTCCGTGCTGAACGCAGTGTTACAGCCGGAGATATCCAACGAACCGGTAACTCCGCTCGGTATTGCGATCTGCCACTCGGCATTCAACATACTCACGATTCTTTCGCTGGCACCTTTCAACAGGCTGCTCGAAAAGCTCGCCTGCTTCGTTATCCGCGACGGCTCCGACAAGGGCGAGTTTGCACTGCTCGACGACCGTCTTCTCCCCACACCGTCTATCGCTATCGGCCGCGCAAGAACAGTTGCCGTGAAAATGGCCAACGAGTCGGTGAATTCCCTCAATATAGCATTTGACACGCTGTTTGACTACACCGAGAAGAAAGCCAAAAAGGTCCGCGAGCTCGAGGAATCCGTGGATATGTACGAGGACAGCATAGGCACCTACCTCGTCAAGATCGGTAACGCCAACACGTCGGAAGCCGACAGCCATGAGGTCTCCAAGCTGCTGCACATGATAGGCGACTTTGAGCGGCTCAGCGACCACGCGGTGAATATCATCGAGTCCGCGGAGGAGATCACCGAGAAGGAGCTTAAATTCTCGGACGGCGCTATCGCCGAGATCAAGGTAATGGTCTCCGCGGTAAGCGAGATACTGCAGATGTCGGTTTCGGCGTTCGAGGAAAACGACCTCAACAAGGCGCTCTCGGTCGAGCCGCTCGAGCAGGTCGTTGACCGCCTTAAGGTCGAGATAAAATCCGCACACATCGAGCGACTCCGCAAGCAGGAATGCACCATTGAAATGGGCTTCGTGCTCTCAGACCTGCTGACCGACCTCGAAAGAATATCCGACCATTGCTCGAATATCGCCGTATGTATGATCGAGATCGCACACGACAGCTTCGATATGCACGAGTACATCAATCACCTCAAAGCGGAAAAGACCAAGCAGTACGAGAAGGATTACGCTTTCTACCGCGAGAAGTATTCTATCAAGAACATAGGTGTGCAGACTGCAACATAAATAATTATCTGCCCCTGCTTTCCGGCAGGGGCAGATAACTATTTACGCCGAAGGCGGGGGAAAGCGGGGAATTTGCTTAAAGTTTCGGACAGAGAATAAATAATATGAAAATCTATTGCATTTTTTTTGAAAGTGTGGTAAAATATTACTGTAATATTTTTTTGAAAGGAAGTACCCCAATATGTTAGTATCTGCAAAAGATATGCTGAACAAGGCTCGTGACGGCAAGTACGCCGTTGGTCAGTTCAACATCAACAATCTCGAATGGACAAAGGCTATCCTTCTTACAGCGCAGGAGCTGAACTCCCCTGTTATCCTCGGTGTTTCCGAGGGCGCGGGAAAGTATATGTGCGGCTTCAACACCGTTGTGGGAATGACAAAGGGAATGATCGAAACTCTTAAGATCACCGTTCCGGTAGCTCTCCACCTCGACCACGGCACGTTTGAGGGCGCAAAGGCCTGCATCAATGCCGGCTTCTCGTCCATAATGTTCGACGGTTCGCACCTGCCTTTTGAGGAGAATTTCGCAAAGACAACAGCTCTCGTAAACACCTGCGATGTGCTCGGACTTTCTCTTGAAGCGGAAGTCGGCGCTATCGGCGGCGAAGAGGACGGTGTTATCGGCAAGGGCGAGTGCGCCGATCCCGACGAGTGCAAGAAGATAGCGGATCTCGGCGTTACAATGCTCGCTGCCGGCATCGGTAATATCCACGGCAAATATCCCGACAACTGGGAAGGCCTCAGCTTCGAGACACTCGAAAAGATCAAGGCTAAAGTCGGCGATATGCCGCTCGTTCTCCACGGCGGTACGGGCATTCCCGCAGACCAGATCAGGAAGGCTATCTCCCTCGGCGTTGCCAAGATCAACGTTAATACCGAGTGCCAGCTCGCTTTCCAGGAAGCCACCAGAAAGTACATCGAAGAGGGCAAGGATCAGATCGGCAAGGGCTTCGACCCCAGAAAGCTCCTCGCTCCCGGCTTCGAGGCTATCAAGGCTACAGTCAAGGAGAAAATGGAACTGTTCGGCTCCGTCGGCAAGGCTTGAGAGAGCGAAGAGGCTTGAGAGAGTCGCTTACGCTTGAGAGAAACGCTGACGCGTTTGGGGGAAGAGGAAACCTTTTCTGAAGAAAAGGTTCTCCTCTCCCCCCAAGCCCCCCTCTCTTTCCAAAAAACTTATATTGGCTTCGCAGTCAGATCTACAGCATCTGCGCCTATTATAAGATACAGCCGAAAAAAACAGCACTGTACAAATCTGCACGGTGCTGTTATTTTTGTGATGTCTTGTGAATTTTGTGAGACCTTGTGACAAATCCGTACAAACCTCACAATAGGAGCAGTCGCTATAAATTAAACTGCGAAGCCAATATAAGTTTTTTGAAAAGGTGGGGCTGGGGGCGGCTTCCGCCTTTGGGGGAGGGAAAACTTTTGTACACAAAAGTTTTCCCTTCCCCAAGCGCGTCAGCGCTTCTCTCGGGCGTAAGCGGCTTCTGTTCTCTCGAGCTCTCAATACTGTTCGGCTATCGATCTTGCCACATACACGCCCGAGGCGGAGGCCTGGGAGAGCGAATGTGTGACGCCGGAGCCGTCTCCGAGCGCGTAAAGTCCCTTTACCGACGTTTCGAGGTGTTCATCGACCGTGACCTTTGAGTTGTAGAATTTGACCTCCACGCCGTACAGGAGCGTGTCGTAGTTCGCGGTGCCGGGGGCTATCTTGTCGAGCGCGTAGATCATTTCGATGATATCGTCGAGCTGTCTGCGCGGGATAACGAGGCTCAGGTCGCCGGGGGTGGCTTTGAGCGTGGGAACGGTGAAGCTCTGCGAAAGGCGGTGCTCATTAGTGCGTCTGCCCTGCGTGAGATCGCCGAAGCGCTGCACCATAACGCCGCCGCCGAGCATATTCGAGAGCCTTGCGATGCTCTCGCCGTAGAGGTTGCTGTCGCGGAAAGGCTCGCTGAACCGGTTCGATACCAGCAGCGCGAAATTGGTGTTCTGCGTGTGCAGCTTCGGGTCGGCGTAGCTGTGACCGTTCACGGTGATGATGCCGTTGGTGTTCTCGTTCACGACCTCGCCGTAGGGGTTCATACAGAACGTGCGGACGTTGTCGCCGTAGGTCTTCGAGCGGAACACGATCTTGCTCTCATACACCTTTGAGGTGATATGCTCGAACACCGCCGCGGGGAGCTCCACACGAACGCCTATATCGACGCGGTTGCTGTGATTTTCTATGCCGAATTTACGGCAGAGCTCCGACATCCACCCCGAGCCGGAGCGTCCCGCCGCAGCAGCGACCCGACTGCACGAATATGTATCCTTATCGGTCGTAACGGTAAAGCCTTCGCCGTCCTTATCGACGGTCTGCACTTCCTCGTGGAACCGTATATCCACCTTGTCCTTGACAAAATCGTAGATGTTCTGCAGTATCGTGCGGTTGCGGTCGGTGCCGAGGTGCCTTACCTGCGCGTCGAGCATATGCAGGTCGTGGCGCAGAGCTTCCGCCTTCAGGTCGGAGGCCACAGTGCTGTATATCTTCGCGTCCGCGCCGCCCATTTCGAGGTTGACGCTGTCAACGTACTCCATAAGCCCGATAGCCTCGTCGCGGCCGGTATGCTCATACAGGTCGCCTCCGAAGCTGTTGGTGATGTTGTATTTCCCGTCCGACATACCGCCCGCGCCGCCGAAGCCGTTCATTATCGCGCAGGTCTTGCAGTGTACGCAGGACTTTATCTTCTTTCCGTCAATGGGGCAGCGGCGCTCCGCTATCGGTGAGCCGCGGTCTATCACGCACACGCGGATATTCTTGCCGAGCTTCGCGAACTCATAAGACATAAATACGCCCGCCGCTCCGGCCCCTATGATAATAACATCGTATTCTTTCATTTCAGCCTCATAAAAGTAAGTTTTCATCATTCCCCCCGCCAACGGCGTGGGGAATGATATGGTTTCAGGTAAATATCTCCGCCATATCGGGGTGCTGCTTGTTGAGCCTTACCGGGCGGAAGGTCTTCGCATCGACGAAGCAATGCTCCGAATGCCCCGTAACGCATATCCTGCCGGTGTCCTTGTCCGCTATCTCGTATGCCACGTTCAGCCGCAGCCCGTCGAAAAGCTCGATGTTCCCGCGTATCAGCACCGTCTGACCGAATTTCACCGGTATCTTGTACCGGCAATCTACCGCCAGCACCGGTATCATCACGCCGTTCTCCTCCATTTTCGAGTAGCTGTACCCGCGCATGGACATATACTCCACGCGCACCTCCTCGAACCAGCGGATATAGTTGGAATGGTGCACTATGCCCATTTTGTCCGTCTCGTAGTAGAACGGCGTCCGTTCAAATTCAAAGCTTGTCTTTCCCAAAAATTATCACCTTTGTATTGATTTTTCCGGCGGGAGCTGCCGAGGGTATATTACCCCAAAAAGTCCTCTATCTCGCTGCCGGGGCCGGGAGGCTGCGTCCCGAACATCACCTGATTGTGCTTCGCTATGGCGTCCTCAAACATCGACGGGTCGTCCGAGCGCTTTATCCAGTACGCGTCAAGCGGCATCATACCGTAGGTGCGCAGTATTATCTCATACGGGTTGTATTCCGTCAGGCCGAGCCGCGCAAGCTCCGTGGGCGTGGTGAACGGGTTGTCCTGAAATACCCGCGAGCGGATAAGATAATACACGTCCGAGAGTGTGAGCTGCTTGTCGGGCGGCGTCAGCAGCGGGATATCGGTGTTGGCATTGTACGAATAATCCACCGCGAGATCCGCCTTCACCGAATAGATGCAAAGCAGCGTGTTCGCGTGGTGCAGCTCCAGCTTTATCGGTATCGGCATATCGAACGGCTCGCTCGAT
This sequence comes from Ruminiclostridium sp., assembly GCA_017458655.1. Taxonomy (GTDB): domain Bacteria; phylum Bacillota; class Clostridia; order Oscillospirales; family Ruminococcaceae; genus Ruminiclostridium_E. The sequence continues at coordinate 11,386 of JAFTAG010000201.1, forward strand.
ATCGGGATATAAGTCAATTTCTTTATGAGAGGTTTTTTCATAGCATCATACCCTTTTCGCGTATTGGATTTGCCATCACCGGCGCGGCATATACCGCAGTCAACCATAATTATAACACAAATTTTTGAATTTTTCAATATTTTTATTGACATTTTTGAATAAATATTGTAAAATTAAGATATATGGTCGGGTTTCCCCGATAATATCAACTGACAGGGGTACAGAAATGAAAGAACTGCTTGAAGCCGGAGTGGCTACGGATCTTAAATTCTACGACAAAAATAACGTTCTTGCCGGGAAAACGGGAACTCTCGGAGTCGTGATAAAGGAAAACAACGAAACAAAGAGCTACGGCGTGCTGATGTGGGTGAAGGCTCCCGCCGACGCCGCTCCGAACGAGCTTTCCGATATACTGAGCAAACAGGTCTCCACAAAACCGCATATCATCAAACATTTCAAGGCTACCGGACGCGGAGCCGCGCTTGCGCTCGTGAAGTACAACGGCGCCGGCCGCAATATCAAGAACATCAAGCGCTTTATGACCGAGCTTTCCGATGAGCTCACCGACCTCGGCTTTTCAAATTGCTGTTACCAGTGCGGAAGCATCAGCGATCTGGCGATCTATCAGGACGGTGCCTCCATTGTGCAGCTCTGCCCGAGGTGCAAAAAAGGCGAGCTTTTGTGCAATATCGGCACTTCTCCCGCTCCCAAGCCGCGTCCCGTCCCGGAAAAGCCCGCCGAGGCTCCCGAAGACAAGCCGCTC
>JAFTAG010000202.1 GCA_017458655.1 Ruminiclostridium sp.
GCGACCGCCTCGGTGAACGGCTGCAGCGCCGCGCTTTTCGGGCATACGCACGTTCCCGTGAACGAAATGTCTAACGGCATACTGCTGTTCAACCCCGGGAGCACTTCCCTGCCGCGCGGCGGGAACAAGCCGACATACGGGAAGATAACCGTTGACGAAAGCGGCAACATCACCGCACGGCACGTTATAATATGAATAGTTAACAGTGAACAGTGAACAGTGTACAGTTTTGGTGTCCGCTGCGCGGACATATCCGAATCGTGACGAGACTTCATAGCTGTGTTCCCAACGATTATAATGCGTAAATGAGGATCACAAATTTAAATAAAATAATGACAAATGAAAGGAAAGTGACAAATTGAAGCAGATATACAACCGACATCGTATCGCCGATGAAGTCTATTTCACCTCGATAACCGACAAGAAATTCAAGGTAAACAGCATAACCGTGAACTTTATCACGGAAATGACGCATAACGCCGCGGAAAATGCCGTGCTCGACCGTATGCTCACCAAGTGCTGCGAAAAGTACGACACTATGGCGAAGCTAAACCGGCGCCTGTCGGAGCTTTACTCCGCGGGGCTCAACTACAGCGTGATAAGCTACGACGACTATCAGGTCTGCTCGCTGTCCGCAAACGTGCTCGATAACCGCTACGCGCTCGAGGGCGAGGATATACTCCGCGAGACGGCGGATATCCTGCTCGGGTGCATCTTCGCGCCGTATCTCGAAAACGGGGCGTTCCCGGAGCAGAGCCTCGATATCGAGAAGCAGAACCAGATAGACGACAACGATTCCGAGATAAACGACAAAACGCGATACGCGCACTTCAAGGCGCTCGAAACGGGCTTCACAGGCGAGCCCGCGGCACTGCGCTGGGGCGGTACGAACGAGGAGGTCGGGGCTGTCACCGCGAAGACCGCGATGAACGCGTACAGGCGTATGATAAGCGAAACGCGCGCGGAGATAATCTGCGTGGGCGAAAGCAGCTTCGACGGGCTCGATAAGGTATTTGCTGACGCTTTTTCCAAACTCGAGCGCAGGGTAAAGCCGCTTCCCGAGAGCAAGATCAGCCCTCTGAAAAACGAGGTCGCAAGAGTCAACGAAAACCTCGATATCGAACAGAGCAAGCTTGTTATGCTGTACAAGACGGAGCTCCGCAAGCCCTACCCGCTTATTGTTATGAAGGGGCTGTACGGCGGGACGGAGTCTTCAAAGCTGTTCCTCAACGTCCGGGAGAAGATGTCGCTTTGCTACTACTGCTACGCGGGGCTGCTCTACGGAAAAGGCACCGTGAACGTGGAATGCGGCGTTGCGCCGGAGAATATCGGTAAAACCGAGAAGGAATGCGCAAATCAGCTCGGGGAGATCGTCAAAGGTAATTTCACCGACGAGGAGCTTGAATTCGCAAAGCTTTATATCATCAACTCCTACCGCTCTATGAACGATACGGTGAGCGGCATCGGCGGCAAGTGCCTCACCTCGATACTGACTCCCGAGCTTGATGTGGATGTCGAGGAAAGAGTACGCGGTATCGCCGCAGTCACAAGAGAAGAGATCATCGAGGCCGCGGCATCGCTGAAGCTCGATACGGTGTTCACACTTATGCCCGGGGAGAAGGAGGCTGACGAATGAAAAAGGAAGTCCTTACAAGCAGCCGCCTCGGCGAAAGCTGCACACGAATAAAGCATGACAGCGGGCTTACCGTCTGCCTCTATCCAATGAAGGGGTTCAGCTCCGCGTTCGCTATCTTCGGGACCCGCTACGGCTCGGTGGATACCACGTTCAAGACGAACGAGGACGCCGATCTCATCACCGTCCCCGAGGGCATAGCCCACTACCTCGAGCACAAGCTGTTCGAGGGCGAGGAATGCAATGCCTTTGAGAATTTCGCGAAAACGGGCGCTTACTCCAACGCTTTCACATCGTTCGACTCCACGGCTTACCACTTCTCCTGCTCGGACAGGTTCACCGAGAACCTGCACACGCTGCTCGATTTCGTGCAGCACCCGTTCTTCACCGACGAGAACGTCCAAAAGGAACAGGGCATTATTGCGCAGGAAATAAAGATCTACCTCGATGACCCCGGCTGGAGAGTTTTCTTTAACGGGCTCGGCGCGGTGTATCACAACAATCCCGTGAGGATAGACATCGCGGGCACGGTCGAGAGCATAGCGCAGATAAACAAGGAGCTTCTGTACCGCTGCTACAAGACGTTCTACAACCTCAACAATATGACGCTCGCCATAGCGGGAAATTTCGACCCGGACGAAGCGCTCGCGGTCTGCGACGAGATGCTGGAGCCCTCGAAGGATATCGGCCTGCGGACGGTAGTTCCCGACGAGCCGCGCGAAGTTAAGGAAAAGCGCGTCACACAGAAGCTTTACTGCGCTCTCCCGCTGTTCCAGCTCGCGTTCAAGATGCCGGAGCTTACCGGCAGAGAATGCGTCAGACAGTATATGATATGGAATATACTGCTCGATACCGCGCTCGGGAGCTTCTCGCCGTTCTACAGCAAATTCTACGACGAGGGACTTATAAACGACACCTTCTCGGCAAGCGTATTCAAAGGCAGAGGCTTCTTCCTGCCTATCGTGGGCGGGGATTCCCGCGACCCGGACAGGATATGCGAGGAAGTTAAGAAGGAGCTCACGCGGCTCAAAAAGGACGGGCTGCCGAGGGCGGATTTCGACATCGTCAAGAAGATGACCTACGGCGATCTTGTGGGCGGCTTCAACAGCGTCGGCTCGGTCGCAAAGGGAATGATGAACGCGGACTTCGGCGGCATCGGCGTTTTCGACGGGCTCGATATCGCGGCCGAGGTGACCTATGACGACGTTATGGATGCGCTCTGCGGTCTCGATGCAGAGAACAGCAGTCTCTCCGTCATAGAGCCGCTCGAGCGGTAATAAATATTTGAGGTAAAGATAAATGAACGACAACTTTTTCAGGCGAACGGAGTTCCCGAACCTGTTCTCGGGCGAGATAACGCTCAACCGCGTAGCCTTCGACCTGTTCGGCTTCAAGGTGTACTGGTACGCTATCATCATCGCGGTGGGACTGATACTCGCGGTGGTATATTGCACCGTACGCGGAAAGAAATTCGGGCTGACGAGCGACGATATCTTCGATGTGGCGCTGTTCGGCGGCATTTTCGGCTTTCTCGGCGCGCGCATCTTCTATGTCGTATTCTGGAACATCAACCCCGACAACCTGTATAAATACGACTTTGTGACCACCTTCACGACGATACACGACGGGGGGCTCGCTATCTACGGCGGTATCATCTGCGGCTCTATCGCGGGCGTACTCACCTGCAAGGTCCGCGGAACTCCCGTGTTCCCGCTCTGCGATATGGGCGGCTGCGGATTTCTCATCGGGCAGGCTATCGGACGCTGGGGCAACTTCGTCAATCAGGAAGCCTACGGAGCTCCCACCGCAGGTGATCTGCCGTGGGGAATGACAGGCAACGTCATAAAGATAGACCCTATCGTAGTCGCGGCGCAGGAGCAGCTCCCCGCCGGGGAATACGCCCTCGTTCACCCCTGCTTCCTGTATGAGAGCCTGTGGTGCGCGCTCGGGCTGCTGTTCATACATTTTGTCATCAGCAGGTTCCAGACCTACGACGGCGAGCAGTTCCTGTGGTACATCATCTGGTACGGCTCCGGGCGCGGCTTCATCGAGGGGCTCCGCACGGACAGCCTTTATATCGGCGGCACCGGTATCCGCGTTTCGCAGCTCATCGGCTTCGCTACGGCGATATTCTGCTTCATTCTGTGGATATATTTCAAGATACGCGTGAAGAAGTCGGAAACGTATGTGCGCTGGCGGGACACCGAGGCCTGTACACAACGTATGGAGAAATTCCGCAGAGACGCGAAAAATGAAAAAGAGACCGGAAAGGCGCTGAAGGCTTTCAGACGCGCAGAAAAAGAAGAAGTTACGGCACCGAGCATATTTGACGACGTTAAGGAGGATAAATGAATGGCACAGCTTATTGACGGCAAGGCAGTTTCACAGAAGGTAAAGGACGAGGTGCGGGCGGAGATAGAGCGCGACAAGCTCAGCATAGGCCTTGCGGTGGTCATCGTCGGCAACGACCCCGCGAGCCGCGTATATGTCAACAACAAGAAGAAGGCCTGCGAGGCCTGCGGGATAAAGTCATACGAGTACGCTCTGCCCGAGGAGACCACCGAAAAAGAGCTTCGCGACCTTGTAAGGACACTCAACGACGACCCCAACGTAAACGGCATACTTGTACAGCTGCCGCTCCCCAAGCACATCACCGAGTATAAGATCATCAAGACCATATCTCCCAAGAAGGACGTTGACGCTTTCCATGCGGAGAATGTCGGAAGAATGGTCATCGGGAATTACGCGTTCCTGCCCTGCACTCCCGCGGGCGTTATGGAACTCATACACAGCACCGGAACCGACATTTCCGGCAAGGAATGCGTGGTCATAGGACGCTCCAACATCGTCGGAAAGCCCATGGCAATGCTGATGCTCCACGAGAACGCCACCGTCACGATATGTCATTCCCGCACAAAAGACCTCGCGGCGGTATGCAGACGCGCGGATATCCTTGTCAGCGCCGTCGGCAAGCCCGATTTCGTCACCGCCGATATGGTCAAAGAGGGCGCGATCGTCATTGACGTGGGAATGAACCGCAACGCCGAGAACAAGCTCTGCGGCGACGTAAAGTTCGATGAAGTCGAGCCGAAAGCGTCCTATATCACCCCCGTGCCCGGCGGCGTAGGCCCCATGACTATCGCTATGCTGATGAAGAACACGCTTATGGCAAAGCGTCTCCAGAGCAGATGAAAAAGGGCAATTCCCCGCTTATAAACGGCATCATTCTCGGCGTGGTGTGCGTTTACCTCGGCTGGTATTTTTCCTCGAACGGTATGTGGAACGCCGCTACCGTCGTGGTGGAGATAATTCTTGCGCTGCTTTGCGCAGGTCAGATCATCATCTGGAAGATGTATTTCAAAGAACCGAAAAAAAAGCGCAAAAAGTGAGAAGCCCCCCCCTTTTCCGTTGGGCAAATAATTTTTTCATAAAATTGCAAAATAACCGTTGACAGGTTGCACAAAAAATGTTATAATAATCAAGGATATTTATTCCAAATCAACGATAATGACCCTATAAGGAGGACTTCTACTATGGAACTCAAAGGCTCAAAGACCGAAAAAAATCTTATGACAGCATTCGCGGGCGAATCGCAGGCGCGCAATAAGTACACCTACTTCGCGTCCGTTGCAAAAAAAGAAGGATATGAACAGATAGCAGCTATCTTCGAGGCTACCGCAGCAAACGAGAAGGAGCACGCAAAGATCTGGTTCAAGGCTCTCGGTGAGCTCGGCGATACCGCAAAGAACCTCGCTGCCGCTGCCGACGGCGAAAACTACGAGTGGACGGATATGTACGACAGGTTCGCTAAAGAGGCCGAGGAAGAAGGCTTCACCAAGCTCGCGGCACAGTTCAAGATGGTCGGTGCTATCGAAAAGCACCACGAGGAGAGATTCCGCGCCCTGCTGAACAACATCGAGATGCAGAAGGTGTTCGAAAAGAGCGAGGAAACTATGTGGGAATGCCGCAACTGCGGTCACATCGTTATCGGCAAGAAGGCTCCCGGCGTATGTCCCGTATGTGCGCATCCGCAGAGCTTCTTTGAAGTACGCAAAGAGAATTATTGATACATAAACAAGAAAACTTCCCCCGCTTTCCGGTGAGGGAAGTTTTTCTGTAATTTCGTTTTCTCAATCTCCGTATATTAATTCTCTGTACCCGGACGAAAGGAATTCTTCGGGGACGTTGTCGCGGAACAACCCGCGGAGCTGTTCGTAGGAAACTCCGGGTATTGCGTGTACGGACGCCATTTGCGGGGTATAATCCTTAAAGGGATATACGCCGACGTAGGAATACGAGCGGTCGAAATGGTTCACGAGCGGTATCGCTTCCGCGTCGGATAGTGTTACCGTGTGGTCTCCTTCCTGCTTTGTGAC
>JAFTAG010000203.1 GCA_017458655.1 Ruminiclostridium sp.
GCCCATTCGCACCGCCCTAAAGCCGTCATATTGCACAAATTTTCCTTGACATACGACAGTATGCCTGCGAAAAATTTGTACAATCTGCCGACTTTATGTCGGCACGCCTGAACGACAATAGGTTTTTAGAGGAGCCCTGATTTTATATCTATATATAGACATATTTGTTTCTTCCCCCGCCGAAGGCGGGGGAAGAAACGGAAAAACGTCCTGTCTATATTTTGAAGCAAAACAGTATGGATCGTGACGAGACACGAAACGTTTCATTATTTTTATAAGGAATCGGTATGAAAACGAAATGATATGGCCGTACAGCGTATGGTGCGCCGCACGGCCTGCTCGGGATACCTTGCCCGCTCCGCGGTAAAACGAACGGGTCTGCGCAGCTTACGGAGCCGACGCGTCAGCCGTTGAAAATCAGCTTGAAGAACCACACCAACGGCTTCGGGCTTTTCATGACCACGACCTTCATAATACAGCCTCCTAACAGTTTCGTTTCAGCAGCAGACCTGCCGCTGTCAGTGATACGGCAAGCAGTATGAGCAGGAAACGATACGACAGACAGCACAGCCATACCACGCCGGCCGCGATAAGCAGCACGCCGATAACACAAAGAACACAGTTGTGCTTTTTGCGCTTTGTTCGTCTCATTTTGCTCACCGCCTTTCCGATAACTCTATTCAGTATATTCGCTTCGGAAAGAATTGTTACAGGTGCAGGGAAAGAGGTGTGGGGCTGCAGCCCCACAAAGAAAAGCAGGGTGTGGTGTGATACGACCGCATTTATTCCACGGTCTTATTGACAACGAGCCTCGATGTGTGCGGTAGTCCGGCAGCACGGGCAGCCTACCACACACAAACTCATTGTCAATAAGCTTTCGCGGCATAAACGCTGCCTCGGTGCACTGTTGTGAATCATATCAAGCGAGGCGTGGGGCAGCAGCCCCACAAAAAGAAAGACCTCCGCCGAAAAGGCAGGGGTTAGTGTATCGAGAAGAAACTTCGAAATCAAATAACATTGGGTCCGGCGTCACGCTGGCGCAGGTCGAGGGGCGCGCAGCCCCTCGTGCCGTCTGCAAAGACAGTCTGTCAAAATGTCCCATTTTGACAGACCTCTCTCTGCAGTCTGAAAGCGACGGAGCGCTTTAAATACTCGAGGTATTCGGGGTCGGAGCACATAGATTTGCCGGGGGAGTCGGAGAGCTTGGCGACGGGGCGGCCGTTGACGTATTGCAGCTTTATCACGATGTTGAGGGCATCTGCGGACGTGTCGTTGGTGCAGAACGTGCCTATCCCGAAGGAGACCTTTGCGCGGCCTTTGAAATGCTCATAGAGCTTCTGGGCGCTGTCGAAGTCGAGGCTGTCGCTGAACAGCAGGAGCTTTGAGCGGGGATCCGCGCCGTACTTTTCATAATGCGCTATCATCTTCTCTCCCCATTCGTAGGGGTCGCCGCTGTCGTGGCGCACGCCGGTGTAGTTGTTCACCATAGAGCGGTTGAAATCCAGCAGGAAAAGATCGGTCGTCAGCGTGTCGGTCAGCGCCGTGCCGTTGTCACCGTCGTATTCCGCGTACCAGTCTTTCATCGCGTAATGGTTCGTGTATGCGAGCGGGATAGAGTCTATGCCCTGATACATCTGCACAAATTCGTGCGCGTAGGTGCCTATTGGGGTGAGGTCGTATTTCATCGCAAGATAGACGTTGGAGGTTCCCACGCAGCTCTTTGTCTCGTGCGTAAGGCGCTGCACCACCGTGTCCTGCCACTCGCGCGAGAGACGGCGCCGGCAGCCGAATTCCGCGAACCTGAATGTGTAAGTCCCGTCGTTGAGCAGCTTTATCTTATCGTCGAGCTTCCGTTCCGCGGAACGCCTGAGCTCGTTATAATCATACTTCGTCCGGAAATACACCTCGTTGATTATCTCGAGCATATAGATCTCGAACTGCATTGCCGAGAACAGGGGACCTCGGATAATGCAGGAAAACTCGTTGGTGTGCGGGTCGAGCTTCACTTCCACATACTCGCGGACAGGGTGCCACAGGCGCAGGAATTCCACATAGTCGTTCTTTATGAATCGTATCGAGCGCAGGTAGTCGAGCTCGTCCTTTTTGAAGCGCAGCTTGTTCAGATGATCGACCTGCTCGTTTATCTCCTTCACCATTTCCTCGGTGAATTCCACGTTCTCGTTGCGGCATTTGAAGTGATACTCGCCGCACAGGTCGGTGTGCTTGTGGAATATCACCTGATCCATATTGAATTTATACAGGTCGGTATCGAGCAGGGAGGTTATTATCGGTTCGTATTTCATCGGCGTTACCTCACTCGTTCACTATGTCGATCTGGCAGCTCTTCATCGCGGCAAGGGCGGCCTTGTGCAGCTCCGGTGTCACTCCCGCGCAGCAGGCCGCATCGACGGATATCGGCACCTCGGGGAAATGGGCTTTCAGTATCAGTGCGTTGGAAATGACGCAGATGTCGGTGCAGAGGCCAATTATCTCTATGCTGAAAGCTTCGCCGTTTGCCGCCTTTTGTATCAGGTCGGGAAGTTCCACACTGCCGAATGTGTTCTTCTCGACCGCGGTGTAATGCTTGCCCGAAAGCGCCGCCTCGATGTCCGCATTCAGCGCGTGACCGGGAGTTGCCTTGATGCAGTGCGGCACGGGGAGCTTTTTGCCCTCGGCGGTCTGCATATAGTCCTCGTAATGCGTATCGAACGTTGCGAATACCTCGCCGTCGAACGAGAGTATCTTTTCCGCCGCCGCGGGTATCATGGCGAGAGCTTCCTTTGTCCCGAGAGCTCCGTCAACAAAGTCTTTCTGAATGTCGATCAGTACAAGTATCTTTTTCATAGCATATCCTTTCCCGGTCGGTTTTCTCTATTATACCCCATTCCGGGGAAAAATGCAAGTGCCGCGGAGGTGATTTCGGTAATTTGTGTTGTTAATATCCACAAAATAGAAAACCGATATTGTTCATATTTTCCAAAAATAAGAAAATGCCGTTGACGAGCGGGTCGGGTTTTGCTATAATATAATAGAATAAGTCTATTTTGTTACAATAGCGTTAAAATTGCTCGCATTTTGCGGGTCTCCCGGTTTAATACACCGTTTATAATATAAATTCCATTTTCAAAGGAATGATGATCGATGGCAAATCTTACCCAAGAACAAATAGAAGCTATGATGGCCGGAGCATTTGCTTCGGCTGCGGCGGAGCCCGCGCCCGCACCCGTTGAGGAAAAGAAGCCGAGCGGCGGGAAGCTCACACAAGAACAGATAGAAGCTATGATGTCGGCGGCTGCTGCGCCCGCTCCCGAGCCCGCGCCCGCACCCGTTGAGGAAAAGAAGCCGAGCGGCGGGAAGCTCACACAAGAGCAGATAGAGGCTATGATGTCGGCGGCTGCCGCACCCGTTGAGGAAAAGAAGCCGAGCGGCGGGAAGCTCACACAAGAACAGATAGAGGCTATGATGTCGGCTGCTGCTGCGCCCGCTCCCGAGCCCGCACCCGCACCCGTTGAGGAGAAGAAGCCGAGCGGCGGGAAGCTCACACAAGAGCAGATAGAGGCTATGATGTCGGCGGCTGCCGCACCCGCTCCCGAGCCCGCGCCAGCACCCGTGGAGGACAAGAAGCCGAGCGGCGGGAAGCTCACGCAAGAACAGATAGAGGCTATGATGTCGGCGGCTGCCGCGCCCGCTCCCGAGCCCGCGCCCGCACCCGTTGAGGAAAAGAAGCC
>JAFTAG010000204.1 GCA_017458655.1 Ruminiclostridium sp.
CCCGAAAACGGTTGACAAATCCCGCAAAACAGTGTATAATATATAATACGATTTGAAAAATGAATACGCGGATATAGTTTATCGGTAAAACTTTGGCTTCCCAAGCCGACGAGACGGGTTCGACTCCCGCTATCCGCTCCAGCCCCTGATCCGTTTACAGTTTCTGTAGGCGGATCTTTTTTTGCCCGCAAATAGAGCAGGGGGTGTGGGGGCGAAGCCCCCGCAAAGAGAGCCGGGGGTGTGGGGGCGGAGCCCCCACAAAGAGAGCCGGGGCTGCGGGGACGCAGTCCCCGCAAAAAACACACCCCTCCCGTGGGGGGAGGGGCAGGGGTGGGGGTCAGCTCACATAATACTGCGCCTGGGCGCGGAACATCTCCGCATAAATGCCGTCGGGACGGGCGGCAAGCTCATCATGCGTGCCGTATTCCTTTATCGTGTTGTCCGAGAATACCGCGATACGGTCGCAGAATTTGCAGCTTGACAGGCGGTGCGAGATATAGACCGCGGTCTTGCCGCCCACAAGCTTGTCGAATTGCCTGTAGATATCGTATTCCGCTATAGGGTCGAGCGCGGCAGTCGGCTCGTCGAGTATCACAACGGGCGAATCCTTGTACAGAGCGCGGGCAATAGCCGCCTTCTGCTTCTGACCGCCCGACAGCTCGGTGCCGTTCTCGTCGAAGCTCTTGAATATCATTGTATCGAGCCCGTCGGCAAGCTTCCCGACATCTCCGGCAAGTCCGCTTTTCCCGATGACCTCGTTTATCGCGGGGTCGTTTGCGGTATCGTCCGAGAAGGCGATGTTCTCACGAAGGCTGAACGCGAACAGGGAGAAGTCCTGGAACACCACCGCGAACAGGCGGCGGTATTCTTCATCGGAATACTCCTTGATGTTGACACCGTCTATCAGTATCTCCCCCTCGGTGACATCGTACAGCCTGCACAAAAGCTTGATGAAGGTGGTCTTGCCCGCGCCGTTTAGCCCGACTACCGACAGGTGCTCACCCTGCTTTATCGTGATGCTTACGTCACGCAGCACCCACTTGTCCGAGCGGGGATACTTGAAGCTCACATTGCGGAACTCTATTGTATGATCTCCGTCGGACACCTTACGGGTGCCCTTTGAGAGCGCCGCCGGGTAATCCATAAATTCGATGTAGCGGTGCGCGTAATTGCATTTGTTCGCTATATCCTGCATACCGCCGACTATCCCCATAAGCGAGAAGTAGAGCGTTCCCGCGGCGCCTATGCACATGGAAAAATCGCCTATAGAGATAACGCCCGTGAGCGCCAGCCAGCCGATATAGAAGTAGCTGACCCCGTCGCGCAGCGAATTTACGATGTCCATGCCCCATGAGTTTTTGCATACCGCGCGCGACTGGTCTCTCCACACCCCGCACATCTTGTCGGAGTAGTATTTGGCCTTTCCGCCCATCATCGCGGCGCTGTCATAAAGGCGCACGTCCTTTCCGTAGCGGAAATCCGCAAGCTGCCAGAACACATATCCGAAAATGCGGTTCAGCTTCGAAAGCTCGGCAAAGCCCTTCTGCTCTATCTTCATATTCCGCGCCTGAAAGAAGGTTATCAGCGCCAGCGAGATAAGCTGCACGAGAAGCAGCCACGGACAGCTGAATATGATGATACCGGCGCTCGCGGCGCCTTTGCCGACATTTGTGACGATGCTGTACACCGCGTCCGTCACGCCCATTATACCGCCGCTGTACCAGCTCATTCCCTCCTGCGCCTTGTTGAGCTTATCGAGCGCGTCGGGATCCTCCGTATATTGGAAATCCATATCCATACAGCGTTCCGCGAGCCTTAAGTCGATGTACTCGGTGAACCACTCACGCAGTATGTCCTGAAAGTAATTGCCCGCAGCAGCGATGATATTCGCCGCGGCAATTATGCCGATATATACCGCCGCAAGCAGCACCGCGTTCGTTATGTGCGCCTCGGCCTCCCCGCCCGCCATAGCCACGAGCTCGTCTATGATGAATTTCGGGAATATTATCTCCGCTGTGCCGGAAGCTATCACCGCCAGCGCCATAAACACATAGATAACGATGAACCACGGCTTTTCGCGGCGCATTATGCCGAACATCACCTTCAGCGTCGGGAGGACGATACGCGGCCTCTTTTCTTTTTCCTTTTTCTTTTCAGGCATTCGCGAGCGCCTCCTTTCCCCCGGGCTTTACATCATCGACATAATACTGCGCCTGTACGCGGAACATTTCCGCATACGCTCCGTCTCTGCCTATAAGCTCGTCGTGTGTGCCGTACTCCTCGAGATGACCGTCCTTGAACATCGCCACGCTGCTGCAGAACTGCGTGGAGCTCAGTCTGTGCGATATATAGACTGCCGTTTTGCCGCCTATGAGCTTGTCGAAGTCGCTGTACAGCTTGCTTTCCGCGAGCGCGTCGAGTGCGGCGGTAGGCTCGTCGAGCACCACCACCGGCGCGTTCTTGTACAGCGCTCTCGCAAGCGCCAGCTTCTGCTTCTCACCGCCGGAGAGATCGACTCCGTCGTCGTGTATGATCTTCAGCATCTCGGTGGAAACGCCGTTTTTCAGCGCTTTAAGCTTGCTGCCCATTCCCGCGTCGATAAGACATTTTTCGGCAAGCGCCTTGTCAGTCTTCTCGGGCGACTGCATCGAGACATTTTCACAGAGCGGGAAGGCAAACAGCTCCACGTCCTGAAATACGGGCGAGAACGCGCGGTACCAGCTTCGCTTGCTGTATTCCTTCACATTCACGCCGTTGAGCAGTATCTCGCCCGATGTAGGCTCGTAAAGGCGCAGCAGCAGCTTTATGAACGTGGTCTTGCCCGCGCCGTTCAGACCCACCACCGCGAGCCTCTCCCCCGCCCTTATCGTGAGCGATAGGTTTACAAGCGCGTATTTCTCCGCTTTCGGGTACTTGAACGACACGTTACGGAACTCAAACTCGCAGCTGCCGAGCGCGGGGAGCTCCTTGCCGCTGTCGGGGTCGTCGCCGCCGTCAAAGTCCATAAAGCTGCGCAGATCATCGACCTGTCTGCTTCTCTGGAACAGGTCGGCTATGCTGCCGAGCACCTCGTTAAGACAGTCGAACATAGTCGTCGAGCTCGCGACATACAGCGTGAAATTGCCGATAGTCACGTCCCCGCGCGATACCGCGTAAATGAGGTATATGTACACGAAAAGCTGCACGCCCGCCGTTATGATGCTCGCCGTAAGCGCCACGCCGAACCACAGCTTCTCGTTCCTTATCTGAGCGTTAAGGCGCTCCTTCTGCAGCGCCGCGTATTTGTCCGCGAGCCAGCTGCGCAGTCCGAACAGCCTTACCTCCTTCGCGAATGTGAAGTCCGTGACCTCGCGCTTCATATAATCGCTCCTGCGCCACCATTTCGCAAGCGGATCCCAGATGTGCGCCTTGCCCCATTTGTTGGCGGCGTTGCGCACCGCGAAGTTTGCCGCCGCGAGCACCGCCACGCCGAGCATTATCCACACATTCAGCGTGCCGAGGATAACTATCCCCACCGCCGTCACGGCAAGTGAGCGCAGGAACCTCAGGGAATGGCGCATAAGCCCCTCTATGCCCTCGTCGTTGTTGTTGTGCGCGTTTGACGCCTTCTGATAGCAGTCCATATAGTCGGGGTCTTCAAGGCAGCGGAAATCCACGCCCATGACCTTCGCGTTCTTCTCGAGTATGATCTGAAAGCGCATATAGGTGAACCTGTACCACTCGCACGAGGACAGCGATTCGAGCACACACACCGTAATCTGTATCCCCGTGAATATGAGCATCAGCGTGAGCAGGCTTCCCGTGTCGCCGTTTCCCGTTATCAGATCTATGATGAATTTCGAGAGGAATGTCCACAGATACCGCATAAACGGCGCGCATACAACGCTTAAAGCTATGAACGCGAGCAGGGGCTTGTTGTACCGCATTATCGCCGCGGCTGCCCACCGAAGGTTGCTAATAAGCCCGTAATCTTTATGGAGCGGATTTGTATGCTCGGCATCCTTGCCTCGCTTTTGTCCGCTCCTTTCAGACCTCCTGTCTGTATGTAGCGGATTCTTTTTCTCATCAGTCTGTTTTTTCTTCATTTTTCTTTACCTTATAAGTTTCGTTTTTGAAATATCTTCGTCCGCCGCGATTGTTCGTCTGATAGTTGAAATTATCGGGCTGATGCAGCAGCAGCCATGTGAATGTCAGGAACTCGACGAACAGGTTCCCGACCCTGAAATAATAGATATGCTCTTCCTTCTTGCCGTCGTTCAGTACCGTATCGAGCAGAAAACCGAGCTCGTTCATTCTGTCGAGTATCTCCTGCGCGTTCTTTTCGGTTATGCCGAGCTTATCCGTTATCGTTTCCCGCTTAAAAAATGTCATACAGTCATAGCCCATCAGCATATACACCGCGCGAAGGGCGTTCGGCACCGCCAGAAACGCGAACAGCTTCACCATATTCTCGTCATACCGGAGCACATCGTCGTAGCCCTTTTCGGGCTCGGGCAGCATCAGGAAGTAGTGCAGACTGGCGTTGTTGCGCATTTCCAGCATACCTGTACGGGTAATGTATTGGCTGAAATTCGACCAGTCCTCCGCCTTGAGGATATACGAGTCTATCGGGGAGTAGTCGTGAACGCCCATACAAGCCTGCGGCATGGCATAGCACATATTTACCATTTCCGAAATTTGCTTATCCGGCGGAAAGCTCTGTATGTGCTCGATAATGCGCAGATATAAGCTTTTGTCCTCGTGAGTGCGCCCGTAAAGCTCGTCTATCGTCACGCCGAGCTTATCGGCGATATCGGGGAGAAGTCCCGCGTCGGGGTAGCCCGATATCTCCCATTTTGAGACTGCCTGTGCGGAAACGCCCACCGCCTCGGCGAGCTGCTCCTGCGTTATGCTGCGCTCCTTGCGTATGCGGCGAAGATTTGCGGCGAATGTATTATCCATACCGTTGCCCCCCCCTTTGTTCTTTTCGTTACTCACATTATATCACAAGCAGCGGTTGAATTCAAGTGATATTAAGTTTATAAATTCAACCCGAGGTTGATATATTTGCATCAAAACACCCGCAGGTCGGACAGGAACGCAAAAAACAAACACGCTCGCCCGTCTTAATACTGTTTTTGCTTCCGTTTATCCCCCTCCTTCGGCGGGGAAAAGTAACAAACGTGCCTATATACAAGGCTGTTAAATCTCGTCACGATTCAGATATGCGGCGAAGCCGCTCCATAACTATTCACTATTCACTATTCACTATTCATTATTTCTGTGTTAGTGAAGAGTGAATAGTGAATAGTTGTGGTTGCGCTTCGCGCTTATTTATATGTTGTGATAATGAAAACAAACGTGCCTTCCCGGGCGGGAAGGCACAGCGGTCACTTCCGGAGCTTATTGCTCCGCCATAAGCGCGCGGTATTCGTCGAGCGATGTCTCGACCACGTTGTAATATTCGTTCAGCACGCGGCTGTAGCTCTCGCCCTCCGAGGCGGGAGTATCGAATATCTTTGTGATGATATCGGCGGTGTTCTGCCCGAATCCCGCCTGACAGGTAAATACGAACGTGAACTTTGTGGGATCCACAAGATCGTCATATATCTGCATCTGCTCGGGCGTGTAGGTGAGCTTGTACTTGGGCTTTCTCGGAGCTCCGCACTCGGGGCAGGTCTCGCCCTCCTCACCGCGCTCGCTCTCAAAGGCGTGCTTGCACTCGGGGCATTTGATGTAGTAGTAAGCCCCGTCGTACAGCTTTCTTTCGCGCTCCGCGGCAACTATATCCGGGTCGCTCGCGTACATTCTCGAAGCGAGTATGTATGATACCGCGCCCTGCATATTTGAAGCGCCCGACGGGATAACATAACCGGACGTGATACCGGTAAGATAGTAAACATCGGACTCGGGGTCGCGCGGCATCGGCACCGTGCGTATCTCGCCCTCGTAGTTGTTCCTGAACCAGAATTCCTGCCCGCAGGGGAGAGCCCAGTCGAGCGGCATCATAAAGAACAGCGTGCCGCTCCACGAATCGAGCTGATCGGGGCCGTGCCAGCCGTCCCAGAAGATGTCCTCGCGGTAGAGCTTCTCGACAAACTCCATAGCTCTCACGACATTGGGGTGTTTCAGGTTGTTGACGATCTCCGAGCCGTTCATCTCGACAGCGGAAACTCCTGTTGTGGCCGCGAGCTGCGCACCGAAGTTGGTAGGCCACGAGAGCGGGTAGAGCAGGGGGTGGTCGTTCTTCCAGCGCAGCATTATAGCTTCAAACGCGTCCCAGTCCCATTCCCCCGAGAAGTAGAGATCCATAGGGTCGGTCATACCGAGCTCCTCGATACCTTTGGTGCAGTAGGTTATGCCGTATTCGGTCGCGGTGAGGGCATACGGGAAGTAGTAGTGCTTGCCGCCGCAGGCGTAGCGGTCGATTATCTCGCCGAGCTCCGACCATGCCGGGGCGTCCTTGTCGAGCCAGTCGTCGAGCGCGGCAAAACGGTTTGCTATAAAGTAGCTCGGGTAGAAGTTGTCGCCCATTCTCATAATGTCGGGCGACTGACCGGACGCCATAAGTACACCGAGCCTGTCGATTATCTCGAGCGAGCTTACTATCTCGGTCTCGACGGTGCCGCCGAAGCGCTCCGCGAACAGCTCTGCTATATCCTTTTCCGGCGATACGTTGTGGAAGTCGAACCAGCACAGCGCGTGTATGGTACCTGCGGTCTTGCCGGCCTCATAGAGCTTTCCGGCGCCGTTCTCGTTTTGTATATCGACCTTTCCGATATCCGCCATTTCATCGTAATCGGGCAGCAGGTCGATCTCCTTGTTCGGGTCAACATTCGTCGTTACCGCGGAGGTCGTCCCTTCCGTCGCTGATGTGACCGCCGCCGCGGTATCGGCGGGTGCCGCAGCGGTCTCACGCGCTCCGCCGCCTCCGCAGCCCGCCGCTGTTATTATCAGAGCCGCGGACATAGCTGCCGCCGCCTGTTTTTTCGGGAATCTCATCTTTGATGCAGCTCCTTTCTTAAATGCTGTAGATAGTGTTTTTATTATAGCATACGAAAAGAAATAAGTCAATAGCGGGCATAACGAAAAAGGCAGCCCCGTTAAGGAGCTGCCTTCGCTGTGTTTATCAGAGTTGTTCGGGCTTGCTGAAATCAAAGGTCTCGACGGAATCCGCGGAATAGTTGTCCGTGGAAACACTGTCGATCTCGTCGGCAGCCTCGCTTACCTCGTCCTCGACCTGCCTTACAACGGGCTCGACGGGCTTTGCGGCTTCCTCGGCGATATTGACCTCGGCGTTGGCGATGTCGTCAACGTCCTTTGCAATAGCGTCAGCAAGGTTTTCGGCGTCGGGATCGGCGGGCTCGTCGCTGCTCGCGGTCATCATATTCTTGATGTTATCGATACCGGACTTTATGTTTTCGCCGGTGCTCTTTGCGAACGCAACGACCTTATCCTTCGTCTCGATAGCCGCTTCCTTCGTCTTGGCGTAGGTCTCCTCGCCGAGTGTGACCATATCCTTATTGATGATATCGTCGATGCCTTCCTTGAACTTATCGGTGCCGGTCTTGATAGAGCCCACGGCGAACATGGAAGCCCTCTGGAGCTTTTCCTTGGGTGTGGAATGCTCTTCCTCGACGAACACCTCGGAATCGTCCTCGAAGACGTGCTGAGCGCGCTCTTCCTCTTCGGCGTTACGCTTTTCTATCACCTTTTTGCCGACATAATAGCCGATGCCCGCAAGAGCGGCAAGGCCGACGATAGCAGTAAATTTGCCCATTTAGTATCATTCCTTTCGGTAATATATTTTCTGCTTTCCCTATTATACAATATTTTTTTAGATTTGTAAAGTGGGTTTGTGCAATTTTTACCTGTTTTTTGAAAAATTATTTGTTTTGATATGGTGCAAACGCAGGGTATCTGCTCCTGTTGACCGGTCGTTATCCGCTTGTCAAGGGTACTCCAAAAAATTTTTCTGCGGAAAAATTTTTCGAAGCCTCCCCCATTGACAAACGGATTGCGATGTGCTGTCGGTGCGCGCCGACGGGGCAGGGTGGGAAGCAAAAGCTTAGATGCCCTCCCCGTCGCACCTACAATTATAGCACATCGCACCACTCCCTGTCTCGCTGCGAACTCGTAAGTCTGTGGCCTCGGGGGCGAATAAAAAGCAAGCAGCCTGCCGCTCGCAGAGACCCTTCTATCTACATAGAACAGTCTTACAACAGGCGCAGTCTCTATAAGTCTAAATGCGAAGCCACTACAGTTTTTTCGAAAGGAAGAGAGGGGTTCGGGGAGAGAGGGGAAACCTTTCTTCCAAGAAAGGTTTCCCCTCTTTCCCCGTCTCAAGCGAAGCGACCTCTCAAGCGTCAGCGACCTCTCAAGCGAAGCGGCCTCTCATCTCACCAGCGCCTCTGTGTAGTAGATAGGCAGGCCTTGCGACAGGAAACGCTGTTCGTACTCGGTGATAATATTCCCCGTAATGCCGCTGTTATGCAGGTCGAACGAGATATTGCGCAGACGGAAGCCGTTGTCGGAGTAGCTGTTCAGCGAGAACTCGAAAAATCCCGCATTATCGGTCTTTTGTATGATATAGCCGTCCTCGGTGAGCAGCTGCTTGTAGATATCGAGAAAGCGCGCGTGTGTGAGGCGGTGCTTTGCGTAGCTGTTTTTCGGGAACGGGCAGCTGAAATTGAGATAAATGCGCTCGACGCTTTTCGGCGGGATAACTTTCAGCAGATACTCGGCCTTCCCGCAGAGATAGCGCAGGTTCGGGAGCCCGAGGTCACGGGTCTGCTCCATTGCCGAAACTATGACATTGACGGTCTGCTCGACGGCGATGAAGTTTACGTCTTTCTCGCGCTCGGCTATCGTGTTGGCGAATTTGCCCTTGCCGCAGCCTATCTCGAGGCGCAGCGGGGCGGTATTGCCGAATACCGCGGCAGTATCGACAGGCACGGCGAGACCGTCGAAATGCACACCGTCGGGGATCCACCCGAGATCCACCCCGCGGCAGGCTTCGAGCCGCTCGTCGAGGTGCTTTTTCTTTCTCATTCTCACTGTTTTCACCGCCTCGTTCTTACTTCGACATTGTCTTCCACATTTGCAGCATATCACGGCCGTATGCGCCCTCGAACAGCGCGTCGTAAGCCGCGTCGGGCGTGAACCAGCTTGCCTCGCTGACCTCACCGGAAAGCTTCGGCTGCGCTTTATTTACGCGGCAGGCGAATGCCAGCATAAGGTTGTCGTGCTTGTCGTAATACTTGCTGTAGAGGAAGTGGACGCTCCGCACTTCAAGCCCGGTTTCCTCGGCTATCTCGCGAACGCAGGCTTCTTCTGCGCTCTCGCCGCTCTTTATGTAGCCCGCCACGCAGACATAGCGGATAATGCCGTAGCTCTGCTTTATCAGAAGGACTTCGCCGTCCTCGGCAACGCAGAGGCATATCACACAGGGGTAAGAAAACGGGAATAACGGGCGCTTGCAGGTGTCGCAGTACGGCACATCGCCCTCGTCACCGATCTGCTTCGGGACAAGCTTTGCGCCGCATTTGGGGCAATACTCAAATGTCATGATATGTCACCATATAATTGGCATTTCCCCCACCGAAGGTAGGGGAAAATTCGTCAGTAAGCGCTTTTAAAACTTATACTCGCCGAAATCGAATGTCGCGAACAGGTCTTTCGGAGTCTCGGCGCGGCGTATCATCTTGAAGCTGCCGTCCTCTTTCAGCAGAACTTCCGCGGAACGCAGCTTGCCGTTGTAGTTATATCCCATTGAGAAGCCGTGCGCTCCCGCATCGTGGATAGCGAGGATATCACCCATGTCTATCTTCGGGAGCTCGCGGTCTTTCGCGAACTTGTCGCAGTTCTCGCAGAGGCCGCCTACAACATCGTAAACGTGGTCGCAGGGAGCGTTCTCCTTGCCGAGAACGGTAATGTGATGATACGCGCCGTAAATGGCTGGACGCATAAGGTTCGCGGCGCAGGCATCCACACCGATATATTCCTTGTAGATATGCTTCTCGCGGATAGCCGTGGTTATCAGCATACCGTTGGGGGCGAGCATGAAACGTCCGAGCTCGGTGCAGAGCTTGACATTGCCCATTCCCGCGGGGACAAGTATCTCCTCATAGGCCTTTCTTACGCCCTCGCCTATGACCTTGATGTCGTTGGCTGTCTGTTCGGGGCGGTAGGCGATACCCACGCCGCCGGAGAGGTCGATGAAGCTTATCTCGATGCCGGTCTTTTCCTTTATCTCCACAGCCGTGCGGAACAGGATCCCCGCGAGAACGGGGTAATAATCGTTCGTCAGCGTGTTGCTCGCGAGGAAGGAGTGCATTCCGAACACTTTCGCGCCCTTGTCGCGCAGTATCTTATAGCCCTCGATGAGCTGGTCGTGGGTGAAGCCGTATTTCGCGTCCTTCGGCGTATCCATTACGTTGCCCTTTTCGCTGGTCTTGAACTCTCCGCCGGGGTTGTAGCGGCAGCATATAGTCTCGGGAATGCCGGTGAGCTTGTCGAGTATCTCGATATGCGTGAAATCATCGAGGTTGATGATCGCGCCGAGCTTGTAGGCGAGCTTGTAATCCTCGTCGGGGGTCTCGTTGGAGCTGAACATAATGTCGTGCCCCTTTGCCCCGACCTTGTCGGAGAGCATCAGCTCGGTGAGCGAAGCGCAGTCAAAGCCGCAGCCCTCCTCGGCGAGTATCTTCATAATATAGGGGTTGGGGGTGGCTTTCACGGCGAAATACTCCTTGAAGCCCTTGTTCCACGAGAACGCGTCGTTGAGGGCGCGGGCGGTCGCTCTTATGCCCTTTTCGTCGTAGATGTGGAACGGGGTGGGGATCTCCTTTCTGATCTCCTCGATCTTTTCCTTTGTCACAAACGGTACTTTCTTTGCCATAGTATTGTTTCCTTTCCTGATTTTTTAGTTAACAGTTAACAGTTTACAGTTAACAGTTGTGGAGTCGCCTGCGGCGACATATCCGGATCGTGACGGAACAGACAGTTGTTTTATCCTTTTGCTCAAATGTTTTGATCGCAAACAGAACATTTGAGTTTCGTCACGATTTGAAAATATCGCGAAGCGATACCACAACTGTAACCTGTAACCTGTTAACTGTTAACTGAATTATCATTACTCTGTTCTCAGCGCGACCACCGGGTCTTTCTTCGCGGCGACCTTCGACGGGAGAAGTCCCGCTATCATCGTGAGGACAATGCTGATAGCGATAAGTATAACGGCGGCGACGGGCGGCAGGAACGCGAGATCCTTCACCTTCGTTATCTCGTCGATTATTATGTTTATGGGGATTATCATAAGCGCGGTAACAAGTATGCCGAGCGCGCCCGCCACAAATCCCACAATGACGGTCTCCGCGTTGAACACGCGGGAAATATCCTTCTTTGACGCGCCGATAGAGCGGAGTATGCCTATCTCCTTCGTGCGCTCGAGCACCGAGATATAGGTGATTATGCCTATCATTATCGACGATACGACCAGCGAGATAGCCACGAACGCTATGAGGATATAGCTTATCGCGTTGATGATGTCCGTTACCGACGACATAAGCATTCCCACGATATCGGTGTAGGTTATCTTGTTGTCCTCGTCTTTGGTGGCGTTGTAATCGGCGATTATCTTGACGATGTTCTCCTTAGCCTCGAAATCCTTCGGGTATATCGCTATAGAGGACGGTGTGTCCATGCTGATAACGCCGAGGGTGCGCAGATTGTCGAATTGCGAGGAGGACGAGACCACCTCCGACTTCTGCGCCGCGCCGCTGAACTGCTTCATAAGCTCGGCGCGCTGCTCATCGGACATCGACATAAAATATTCCATCTGCGAGCCGGAAACGCCGGACATATCGAACGAGGAGAAGTCAAATCCCGAAAGGTCAAAGCCCGCAGCCGCCTCGGACATATCGGGAGTTCCCGTATCTCCGCCCGTTTCCTCGCCGCTGAGCTCCGACAGGAACGCCGCCTGCTCCGCGGGGGTCATTCCCGCGAGCTGCTCCTGCTGCTCCTCGGGGAGCATCGCGATTATCGACGACATATCGGGCATCCCGGCGGTCATATCCCCGCCCGTCTCCGCTCCCGCGAGCTGCGCAAGATACTCCTGCTGCTGCTCCGGGGTCATTTCCGCGAGCTCTGCCTGCTGCTCGGGCGTGAGGGACGCCATTATCGACTGCATATCAACGGTATCGCCGGCCTCGCCCTGCCCCGGCATCAGACCCTGCAAGCCCTGCAGCGCCCCCGCCATGGTCTCCTGAAGTGCCTTGTACTTCTCGGTGGCCTCCTTTATCTTCTGCTGCATCTCCTCGAGCTCTTTCTGCTTGCGCTCCTCCTCGGCCTTCGCTTCGGCTATCGCCTTGTCACCGGCCTCGGTGCCCTCGAACGGCAGTCCCGTGAACACGTCATAATCGGCGTTTTCCTGCTGCTCCTTTACGACGGCGCTGTCGTTTATAAGCGAGGAAACGCGCTCTGTGAGCGCCCTTGTGTAGCCTATGGTGCCGCTGACATTGGAGGACATTTCCTTCTCGCGGACGATACCCACTATCTTAAGCTCAACGCCGTTCTTGTAAGCCTTCTCCATAAAATCCGCGTCCCCGGTCATCAGATCCCAGACGCCGTCATCGTTCCTCTTGTACAGCTCGGGGTTCGGTATCACCGAGAACGTCATACCGATGAAATCATCGTACTCGTAGGATCGGCTCTTTTCAAGCTTCTTTATCTCGTTCTTGTCCTTCTTCTGCATCATATCGCGGATAGCGCTTCGTATGTCGTCCGTGCTCTGCAAGCCGAGGGCGTAAGCGGTGAAGTCGGTGATATCGTTGAACGGGTCGATTATCAGCACCGCCTCGTTGTACGCCTGCGGAACAGTCCCCGCCAGCAGCTCGAACTTCGTATCGAACATATCCTTGTTGTCGGTGAGTTCACGGAACACGTCAACGCCCTGCGCGGAGGACGACACCTGCGAGCTGAGCGAGAATATCCCGGCTACCGAGCCGAAGCCCACGTCGTCGAGCACGGTATTCGGGTTTACCTGCTTTATCGTGCCGTCCTCGAGCTCACGGAATATCTGTAAAGTCATTCCGTAGGAATATTCGATGTTGGTGATATTCTTCTGTATATCCTCGCTGCCGTCAAGGAATTTCTTGAAGGTCCTGAGGTCGTTGGTGTTGGTCTGGTCGTACATCGACTCGAACACATACCCCATTCTGTCGGAGGTATATATCCTGTCGAGCGGGCGCTGCTCGTCGAGCTTCTCCTGCGCGGTATTTCTCGAAACGTTAAAGAAGGACGTGATGTCGGTGGTGCTTTCCTCGATAGTCAGCGGGTAGGAAGCGAGCGTGTCGTGCTGTATATCGTCGATGTACTTCTGCACGCCGCTCGAGAGCGAGAGTATCAGCGCTATGCCGATGATACCGATGCTCCCCGCGAACGCCGTCAGTATCGTGCGCCCCTTCTTGGTCATAAGGTTGTTGAGCGAAAGGGACAGCGCCGTGAAGAACGACATAGACGTCCTGCGCACCTTCTCGGGCTTGTCTTTGAGCGGGGTCTCGTCCTCATACGGCTTGCTGTCGGATATTATCTTTCCGTCAACCAGCCTTATTATGCGGTTCGCGTACTGCTCGGCAAGCTCGGGGTTGTGCGTGACCATTATGATGAGCTTATCCTTCGCTATCTCTTTGAGTATCTCCATTATCTGTACGGAGGTCTCGCTGTCGAGAGCGCCGGTCGGCTCGTCCGCAAGCAGTATATCCGGGTCGTTTATGAGTGCTCTTGCGATCGCCACACGCTGCATCTGCCCGCCCGACATCTGATTGGGCTTCTTCTTCATCTGGTCTTTAAGGCCGACCTTTTCGAGAACTTCCACCGCACGCTTCCTGCGCTCGGCTCTCGATACGCCGGACAGCGTCAGCGCGAGCTCGACGTTTGAAAGCACCGTCTGGTGCGGTATAAGGTTGTAGCTCTGGAACACGAAGCCTATCCTGTGGTTGCGGTAGGTGTCCCAGTCGCGGTCGCGGTACTTCTTCGTGGAAACGCCGCTGATGATGAGGTCGCCCTCGGTGTAGCGGTCAAGCCCGCCGATGATGTTGAGCAGGGTAGTCTTGCCGCAGCCAGACTGACCGAGCACGGCAACGAACTCGTTCTCGCGGAAGTCCACGCTCACTCCGCGGAGCGCTTCTACGACCGTTTCACCCATTTTGTAGTTCTTTTTGATGTTTTTGAGACTTAACATGGATTACCTTTCTTTGGTTCAGCAGCCTTCCCGCCTGTAGGAGAAGAAGGCAATTGTTTATTTTTTTCGTTATCTCCCCAGCCTTCGGCGGGAGAGACACCATTACTTTTACTCTCCGAGGCGGGCTACGGGCTTGAAGCCCGTCGTCTTGGTGAATTTCATATTGCATTCAAAGGAATTGACGAAATCCGAAGGGTCGATACGGTCGAAATTCGTCGTGTCGAAGCGCTCGCGCTCGAACAGCACCGACAGTATCGTGACTTCCGCGTCGTTGCCCGTTGTGGTGTCGAGTATCTTATCCACCGCGTGCACGATGACCCCGCCCACCGGCAGCACCGCGAATATCTCGCGCGCTATGCGTATCGCGCAGCTGCACACATAGTCCTGCACAAGGTCGTAATACGCCGTCTTTGACATTTCCTTTTCGGAGAGCTTACCCGCCTTTGTGACCGTCACCGACGTTGTTGGGACCACCTCGTCAGACTTCACCTGAAACTCCGTTACCATTACGGAGGGGTCGTCCGTCCCGAACTCAAAACCGCTGCCATATTCCACAAGGTCTTCAAACGGGTTGGCTTCCTCTATCGCCTCGAGATAAGCGTCGATATCGCCGTCAATTACGCGCTGCGCGAACTTATAGCTGTCCTGCCAGTCAGCGAACTCCTGCGCGTCGAGCTTCCGGGCGTCCTCGACGGCTTTTTCGAGCTGCTGCCGCGACTTTCCCTCCTTGCCGAAGAACTTGTCGGCAAAGCCCGGCTTGTAGCTGTCGAGCGCCTTTTCGGCCTCGGTCTCGCGGGGACCCTTCTGCCCTTTTACGAACGGGGGCGGCGTTTCAAGCACGCTCTCCCAGTCCATATCGTTCTCACACTCCTTGTGGACGGACTTTATAACATCGATGTAGTTTGCGGCTTCCTCGGCTTTAAGCTCGTTCTCGCGAAGCTCGTCGGCCTTCTGC
>JAFTAG010000205.1 GCA_017458655.1 Ruminiclostridium sp.
TATCTCGTCTGCGTATGCCCCGAAATAGCCCTTTATTTTTGCGGGATAATTGCTCATATTTGCATGGTCAAAGATAATGAACGGCGCGCTTTCTTCCTCGTTGCACCCGTGCAGTATCGCTTCCTCGTTATGTATGCCTTTTTTGTAGGATTCATACGGCAGTTCGGTGAGCACATAGCCGTCAACGGTGATGTGATGCTGTGTGTAGGCTTCCTGCACAAGTTCCGATGCCGGAAGCTTCCGCAGTTCCTCTATACTTGCGCAGTTGTGACGGGATTTCAGCGCTTTTCCGCTGTCGAACGCTTCTTCGAGTGATCTGAACGAGTGCGGCGGTTTTGCCGAAACTACAGTAGAGCTTTCCATTATAACACGCCGGAACAGTCCCGACGCAAGGGGCGAAACGCACAATGCACTCACGCAGGCGGAACCTGCCGATTCGCCCGAAAGCGTCACGTTATCCGGATCTCCGCCGAATGCCGAAATATTGTCGCGCACCCATTCAAGCGCCTTTATCTGATCGAGAAGTCCGTAGTTTCCGGTTGTACCTTGCGCGGATTCCTCTTGTAGTTCCTCGTCCGCGAAAAATCCGAAAACGCCGAGACGATACCCCATGTTCACAACAACAGCGCCCTGTTTTGCAAGTCCCTCTCCGCTGTAATCCGCATACCACGGCTGCCCCGTCTGGAGCGAACCACCGTGGATATACACGAGCACGGGAAGTCCGCTGACATCGCCCGCCGGCTTCCATATATTCAGATAAAGCGAATCCTCGCTCACGGGCGGGATATAGTTGTCGGTCAGCGATATTTCGTAATCGTGATATCCGATTATCTGCGACAGCGAATTATATATCGGCAGATTTGTCGGCTGCATACTCATAGGCTTGAAACTGTCGGCAGCGAGAATGCCCTCCCACGGCAGAGCTTCCTGCGGCTCCTTCCAGCGCAGTTCACCTACCGGCGGCTGTGCGTAAGGTATTCCCGCATATATTTCAACACTGTTGTCGGCATTGAATACGCCTGTAAGCTGTCCCTGCTCAACCGTTACGACACCCGTAGTCTGCGGTGCGTTCACATCTGCTGCGGGGATACTGCGGACAGGCGGGAACGACAGGATCAGCACAACAGCGAACGATGCGATCCAGCCGAGCCATGCTCCCGCTCTCGGCAGGAATTTCTTGTCTTTCAGCGGCTTTTCCCGCAGCCAGATATATCCCGCTGTAAGCGCGATAAATACCGCCCAGCCGATTATCGTGTTTTTGTTCAGTTCCAGCACCGCAAGCATCACCAGAAACAGCAATGCGTTCAGAATGCGTCTTATCATAAAGGCTCCTTTTCAACGGGATTTGTTTTTCCAATTATTTTTTACCGTGATCTATAACCATGGATATCTCACATCATATGCCGGTACATTTTCGTATCTCTTAAATCCGTCTTTACTTTCCCAATTTCGCCATTTCAATGTTGCTGTCGGAAGAAAATACCAGATTCCGTCATCACCCTCATCACGGTCTAAAATCGAATTATCAAATTCCGCATTTTTCATAGACCACTCATAATACTCATCTTCAACAAATACAACATCCTCTTTTATTCCATTATCCCAATAGAATCTAGAAACATATATTACGTTTTCTTCAACAGCATACCAAACGAGGCTATTATCAAGTTCTATTGCCTGTTTTATAGCCTGAATAGGATAGTCCCACCTAATTGCAAACTTTATCTCATAAAGACCGTTTTCTGTCTCTTTATAACTTGTCCCCCAGCTGTATGATATAGTTCGACCTATACTTTTATCATAAGCGTCAAGACTTTTGACACCAAACAATTTATTGAATGTGATATAAGGTACTTCCCGTAATTGACCGTCACCAAACGGGTCATAATCAAGAAAGTATTTTTCACACGTGTCTTTTGAACATACTACCTTATTCCATACATAATTTGACATTTTTACCCACCAATAGTTAATGTATTAAGGAAATCTCTGATACTCTGAAATTCAAAAATATTTTCCGTACTCCTGCCGTATTCCGTTTCAAGCATTTTCTTCTGCTTCGCCCGCTCCCGCGACGACAGCTTATCGGAATTAATATGCGCTCCGGCAGTTCCGCAGGCAAGCGCAATTCCCATATCAGCGTAAAAGTCGTTTCCCACCATTATGGTTTTTGCAGGGTCAAGCGAGTGCTTTTGTAGCAGCTTTTCAAAAAATGTCACTTCCGGCTTCTTCACCCCGATGTCCGAGGAGAGGAAGATGTCATCGAAATATTTTGCAAGGTCAAGCTGCTCGATCTCCGGTGCCGTAAAAACAGCCTGCGCATTGGACAGCATAAAAACGCCCTTGCCGCTGTCACGCAGATACTGAA
>JAFTAG010000206.1 GCA_017458655.1 Ruminiclostridium sp.
CAATACGAGCGCTTCTCCCTCGATACCGGCAAAGGAAAAATTCACATTTGACGCAAGGCGCCGCTCAGGGTCGCCGTTGAGACGGGCGCCTTTTATTTTTGAGATCCCGCCGACAAGGCGCTCCCGCAGCACGAGCAGCTTATCCCGCTTTGCGTCGGCACCCTCGGCCGCGGCACGCATAGCCTCGGCAAGCCCGACTATCCCCGCGACATTCTCGGTTCCCGCGCGCTTGCCGTTCTGCTGAGCGCCGCCGAGGATAAACGGGGGCAGTGCTGCCGGCTCGCGGACATACAGCAGCCCGACGCCTTTCGGGGCGTGCAGCTTGTGCCCCGATACCGACAGCATATCGTATTTGCTCACATCGAGCGGCATATTCCCGAAAGCCTGCACAGCGTCCGTGTGGAAGGATATCCCCCGTTCGCGGCAGATACCGCCGATCTCGTCAACGGGCTGTACGGTGCCGATCTCGTTGTTCGCCGCCATTATCGTAACAAAGCCGGTTTCCGCGCATATCGCCGCTTCAAGGTCGCTCACCCGCACGATGCCGTTGTCGTAAACCGGGAGCCGCGTTACGCGAAAGCCCCGCTTTTCCAGCGCTTTCAGCGGCTCCAGCACGGCGTGGTGCTCTATCGCCGAGGTTATGATGTGAGTTCTGCCCGCCGCACGAGATTTCTCCGCCGCCGCGAATACCGCGTGGTTATCGCTCTCGGTGCCGCCGCTCGTGAAAAATACGCTGCGCGGCTCGCAGCCGAGCAACTCCGCACACTGCGCCCGCGCCTTGTTCAGCGCGATAGCGCTCTTGCGGCCGAGAGAATATACCGATGAAGCGTTCCCGTAGCCCTCTTTCAGCCACGGGAGCATAGCGTCCAGCACATTGTCGGTAACGGCGGTGGTCGCCGCGTTGTCAAGATATATCATAGCACTCTTTTCAGTCGATGAACTTCCCGCCGAGAATGACGAATTCCGGCGCTTCGGTGATGTCGAAAACTTCCCCGCGGAAGGCCGTCAGGTCGGCGTCTTTACCGGGCTCGATGCTCCCCACGCGGTCGTCTATGCCGCAGATACGGGCGGGAACTATCGTTATCGCGCGTATCGCCTCGTTCCTGCCGAGCCCACCGCGCACGGCTACGCCCGCCGTCACTGGAAGATACTGTATCGGGGTCTCCGGGTGGTCGGTGCATATCGCGAACTCGATACCCTTTTTGTGGAGCTTCGCGCCGTTGCAGATGTTCTGTCCCGCGAGCTCGGGCTTGCTGCGGTCGGCAAACAGGGGGCCTATGACACACTGCACACGCTCGTCCTTAAGCTCGTCCGCGATAAGATGCCCGTCGGTGGCGTGGATAAGCACATAATCGAGCGAAAATTCCTTCGCTATGCGTATCGCGGTGAAGATGTCGTCCTGCCTGTGGCAGTGGAAATGCGCCTTTACCTCCCGCCGCAGCAGCGGCAGCAGCGCCTCGCACTTGATATCATAGTCGGGGCGGGTGGTCTCGTCGTCGGTGCCCTTCGTACGCTCGTATTCCTCCATATCCTCGAGGTAGCGCCGCCCTTTTCCGAGCTGCTCGCGTATTATCGCCGCGGTCGCCATTCTCGTTATCGGCGTTTCATCGCGGTCGTTGTAGGTGCGCTTCGGGTTTTCCCCGAGAGCGAATTTTATCGAAACGGGATCCTTTATAACAAGCTTGTCGATACGGGTGCTGCCGTAGGTCTTCATCGCGAGGAAGTTCCCGCCGATGGGGTTTGCGCTCCCGACACCCGTTACCACGGTGCCGATACCCGCGTGGGCAGCCTCCGAGAAGCACAGGTCGGCGGCGTTTATCGTGTCTATCGCGCGCAGGTGCGGCATTGACGGGTCGGTCTCCTCGTTGGAATCGTCGCCCTCAAAGCCGAGCGCGTTCTCCCATACTCCGATGTGACAATGCGCATCGACAAACGCAGGATAGATCGTCAGCCCCGACGCGTCGATGATGTCGCTTCCCTCGGTGCTACCCGAAAAGTCGTCCATAGAGCCGACCGCGGTGATCTTCCCGCCGTCCGTTTCGATGTAGCCGCACTCGATGATGTCGATATCGTCGGCGGCGGTGAAAATTCGTGCATTACAGATTATCATAGCTTTCCCCTTATTGCGTTTGCGATCTCGGCAGGAGTTCCCGCCGCTTTTATTGTTATATCGGAGCGTTCGGCATAGACGGGTCGCCTTTTCTCGAACAGCTCGCGGACTTTTTCCTTCGGGTTGTTGTGTGCAAGCGGGCGGTTCGTGTCGTCTTTGATTCGCTCATAGCAGGTGTCAAAATCCACATCGAGGAATACCACCCGACCCGCCGAACGCGCTGCGGCAGCGGTATTGTCGTTGATGACAGCTCCGCCGCCGAGGGCAACTACGGAGTTGTCGGGCATTTCGACGATGTACTTCGCCTCAAGCGAGCGGAAATGCCCCTCGCCGTGCTTTTCAAAGATGTCGGGAATGCTCATACCTTCTCGCGAAACAATGTATTCATCAAGGTCGGCAAAGTCCATACCGAGCTGCGAGGCAAGCTCGCGCCCGATACAGCTCTTCCCGCACCCCATAAACCCGCAGAGATAAATTTTCATTGAGAGACCTCCTGTGAGAGATGTAAGAGGATTTGAGAGTGGGGGCTCTGCCCCCAGACCCCAGCAAGGGGCCTAGTGCTTGCCTCTTAGCGCCGCATCCGTGCGGCGTTTTGGGCAAGCCTTCAATGCATCCTGCATTGACGCCGCCCCTTGACCCGAGCGGCGGCGACGGCCGCACCGAATCCGCGTAGAAAGTTTCAGCAGATTGTTAGCTTTCGTCCGCGTTTATAGCGCTGTTTAAGCGGCGCACAGGTCTCTGCGGGCGGCAGCTGTCTTGCTTTTTATTCGCCCCCGAGGCACCGAGACTTACAAGCTTGCAGCGAGACAGGTCGTGGTGCGGTGTGCTATAATTGTAGGTGCGACGGGGAGTGGCAGTTTCTTCTTGCTTCCCACCCAGCCCCGTCGGCAGCGCCGTACAGCACACCGCAATCCTGTTGTCAAGGGAGGCTCCGAAAAAAATTTTTCCACAGATAACAGAGGAAAAATTATTTTTGGATACCCTTGACAACAGGATAACGACCGTCAAATGAGCAGAGGCTTTATATCAGCTTCTCCATATCGCTGATAAGATCTTTCAAATCGGAGTCGGAGAACTTCCCGCCGTTCCAGATCTCCTGTGCCGCGGCGGCCTGCAGGACGAGCATCGCCATACCGGTCATAGCGGGCTTCCCGAGCGAACGGGCGATCTTTGCGAGCAGCGTTTCATTGGGATTATACACCACATCGAAAACATAGCCGCAATGCGTGATAACGTCCTCACTGCACGGCATAGCATCTACTTTGGGGAACATTCCCACGGGAGACGCATTTATGAGCAGGTCGAACGCGGGGATATTCCCGCCGAAGTCGCCTGCCGACAGCGTTCCGCTCTTTATTTCCGCAGTTCTGACACGGGCGCGGGGCATTCTCGACTTGACAGACGATATAGTCTTTTCGGCGTCTGTGAGG
>JAFTAG010000207.1 GCA_017458655.1 Ruminiclostridium sp.
TGGAGCTGATAGTCGGAATCGAACCGACGACCTCATCCTTACCAAGGATGTGCTCTGCCGACTGAGCCATATCAGCTTATCCGATATGATATTATACCACATATCGGACGATTTGTCAATACTTTTTTTGAAAAAAATCAAAAAAGCCGTTGTTTTAATTACAAAGGAATGCCGTAAGTGTGATTAACTAAATAATGATAAAGCCGATATTGCAAATGTCCGTTCTTTTCTCCCCGCCTCCGGCGGGGAGAAAAGAACAAAAATACCGATATTTAATTGCCGGAGTAATAACGCCTGTCCGTCAGTCATCGGAGGAAGCAAAGTCGCCTATCCTGATATCGAGGCAGTCCTTATCCGGCAGGCTGTCGAGGTACGATGAAATGCGGTCATACTGCTCTTGTGACAATTGAAGCACAAGGCGGCCGTTCTCGGTGGATGTTGCGGGGCCGCCGACCCATAGATAGCTGTAGCCGTTCTCTTTATCGCGCTTGACAAAATCTTTTATCCCCGCGCGGACGCTTTCGAGCTCGGAAACGGAGTATTCCGCCGGGACATACAGTATCCCGCCGATGCCGGGATAACGCTTATCTATCAGCTTTTCCGCCTGTCCGTTCACGGAGCGGACAACGAGCATACCGTCGAGGATCCCCGCGCCGCCGTAAATGTCGTTATACTTCCCGCTCGTGAGCAGGTAATAAACGTTATAAACAGTGCTGTGCTTTTCGTTTGTGCTGTTCGGGGCATTTTTATCCCATTTCCCGTCGTCGTCGAAATAATACTCAATGCCGTCTATGCTTTGGGAGCCCGACAGCCGCCCGTTGTCGGCGGTGATGTAATACCAGTCCGTGCCGATATGCGTCCAGCCGACGGACAAATACCCGTCGTCGCCGAAATAAAAGCACTTCCCGCTTTTCATTTTCAGCCATTTGTTTTTATAAGGCAGCCCGTTTTTGTAATATCGCCTGCCCTTTGAAGTTTTCGTCCAGCCCGTGTATTTCCCCTTCTGTTCGCCGCTGTCGGAATATCTGTAGGTTACCCCGTCAACAGTCTTTAGCCTGTTCGCAAACGCCGTAACGCCCGTGCAGGCCATTGCCGTGACGGCAGCGAGAGCTGCCGCCGTAAGTCTTACCGTTCTTTTCATTGCAATTGTTCTCCTTTCAAAACGGTTTTCGTCAATTCGACAGAGCCTCGGGAGTATCGTCTGTTATAACGAACTCCGCGTACAGCGTGATCTCCTTATAGCTGTCGCCGCTGCCGGTGTAGAACTTCAACGATATCCGGTAGTTCCCGGGGACGAGCTCACCGCACCAGCCCGACCAGTTTATCGTATCGACCTGCCCCGCGTAGCCCGATTCGCACAGCGATATCATACCTGTGTGCATTTCGCCCGACGCTGCGGAAACGACATTCTGCCACTTGCCGTCGGAGCCCTTCTTCTCTATGGTGTAAAGATCCTTGTCGTAGTACGCCCTGCCGCTCATATCCGCGCCGCGCGAGTCTATCCCGAGCTTTACGCCCGTCTTTGATACTTCAAAGGCATTGACAGATATACCGAACTCGTTTGTCATGCTTTCCACAACGGTGAACTCACAATAGCGTGTCTCCGATATATCGCCGCAGGAGAATGTCATTCCGAGTCGGTAATCTCCCACGGGCAGGCTTCCCGCCGCTTCGCTCCAGTCGAGCTTATATTCGGTCACGCCGGAATTCTTCACTTTCAGACCAAGATCCGGTGTGGGAACGTCCGCCTGCGGTGTATAATACGACTGCCATTTGCCGCCCTTCTTGCGCTCAATGGTGTATCTGTACGGGTTCGTCCCGATCTTCTCATACCCCGTGTCGCCGACCTGCACTATCTGCAGGGTCATATTGCGCGCGTTGTATTTCGAAGCGCGAAGTGCGATACCGAGCTTGCTTGCCATATCCTCGGTTATCCTGAACTCCACATAATACATCTGCGTATCACGGTCGCCGGGGGCGCGGTAGTCCGTGAATTCCTTTGCTATACGGTACGTCCCGGCGGGAAGTGTGCCGTACAGCCACCTCCAGTCGAGCTTTTCCTCCCTGTCGGAATTTGACTCAATGGTATATGCGAGGTCGTTCCAAGTCCCGCCGCTGAGATACTCCAAAGCCTCCCACTTATCGCCGTTCTTGCGCTCTATGCTGTAAGGCTCGCCGTATTCGAGCTCTCCGGTAAGGCTCCCGCCGCGCTGTGAGATCACGAGCGTGAGACCCTCGGCGGTAACGTCGTCCTTGACCGAGAGCGTTAAGCCCCAGTCCTTTTCGCTGTCGGTGATATTAAAGTCGAAGCAAAGGCTCTCGGAAGAGTTTTTAGTAACATTTCCCGTTTCGGGGGAACCGGAAGTCGGCGTATAGTCGATGAAGTCGAACCATATCCGGTAATGTCCGTTTTTGAGCTTTCCGTATTCCTCGGCAAGCTTAAAGCGCCTTGCTGTCGAGCCGCCGAGCGGTACA
>JAFTAG010000208.1 GCA_017458655.1 Ruminiclostridium sp.
CCATTCGCACCGCCCTAAAGCCGTCATATTGCACAAATTTTCCTTGACATACGACAGTATGCCTGCGAAAAATTTGTACAATCTGCCGACTTTATGTCGGCACGCCTGAACGACAATAGGTTTTTAGAGGAGCCCTAAAGTCGTGCAAAAAAGCTCCGAGCGCCGGGACGGAAATTTTCGGAAAGAATTTTTATTATTCCGAAAGAAATATTATATAAATCTCTTGACAAATTATTTGAAATGTGCTACAATGTTATTGTGATAAGAAAGAGGGTGAGCCAATGGGAAAAAGCGTTTAC
Source organism: Ruminiclostridium sp. (assembly GCA_017458655.1). GTDB lineage: Bacteria > Bacillota > Clostridia > Oscillospirales > Ruminococcaceae > Ruminiclostridium_E. Next base: position 300 of record JAFTAG010000208.1, read on the forward strand.
AGTCTCGTGCTGTCGGACGAGGTAGTCGAGGCTGTCGATAATGCCGCGTATCGTGCGGGTCTGAGCCGCTCGGCCTACATCAACAAGGTGCTTGCGCAGGCTGTATCGTATGTCACGCCCGAGCAGCGCATCAATGACATTTTCTCGGCGGTGGAGCGGCTTATGGACGACTCGGTGTTCCGGATCCTGCCGCGGCCGTCGGAAAGCGCGTTTGCGGTACGGTCGGCGCTGCGGTATAAATACAAGCCGCTGATACGGTATTCCGTCGAGTTGTGCAGGACCCGCGAACGTCAGCTCGCCACATTCCGGGCGGCTTTGCGGACACAGTCTGCCGCGCTGCTCGACGACTTTTCCGCGTTCACGGCGCTGTGGGAACAACTCGAGGCTGCGAGCTTCAAGCAGCCGCCGGACAGCTCCCGCGAGCCGGGGAAATACACCCGGACGTTTGATCTTACCCCGCAGCAGGGTATGCAGGCGTTGTCGGACGAAGCGATAGCGGCGGCTCTGTCGCATTACATCACATTCTTTGACGAAGTGCTGAATATTTACCTTGCAAACGCGGAGCAGCCGGAGATCGCCGCAAAAGCCGCGGAAAAGCGCTACAGAGACCACTCAGGTCACGGGCATAATATTGCCGGCGAGTAGATAAAATTACCTTTCCCCCCACCGAAGGCCGGATATAACACGAGAGACAACATACCACAAAGGAGGTAACTATATATGATGAACACAAGCAAACTTACACAGAAATCACTTGAAGTCGTGCAGGAGGCACAGAGCATCGCTATCCGCAATTCCAATCAGCAGATAGAGCAGCCGCACCTGCTGCTGGCGCTTCTTGCGGACGAGAACGGGCTGATACCCGAGCTTCTCGTCAAGATGGGGATAGACGCGTCGGCGGTGCGTGACAGAGCCGAGGACTGCGTGAATGCGCTCCCGAAAGTCACCGGCAGCGGCCGCGACCCCGAAAAAGTCTATGTCAGCTCCGACACCGACAAGGCACTTTCCGCCGCGGAGGACGCAGCTAAACACATGGGTGACGAGTACATCTCGGTCGAGCACCTTTTCCTCGGACTTATCGACAAGTGCCGCGAAAAGACCGCCGACATCATAAAACTTTTCGGCATAACGAGAGGAAAATTCCTCGACGCGCTGAAAACCGTCCGCGGCAATACCCGCGTAACGACGGACAACCCCGAGAGCACCTACGACGTCCTCAAAAAATACGGGCAGGATCTTGTCGAGCTCGCGCGGCAGAACAAGCTTGACCCCGTTATCGGGCGCGACAGCGAGATACGAAACGTGATACGCATACTCTCCCGCAAAAGCAAGAACAACCCCGTGCTGATAGGCGAGCCCGGCGTCGGCAAGACCGCCATAGCCGAAGGACTGGCTATCCGTATCGTGCGCGGCGACGTGCCGAACAGCCTGAAAGACCGCAGTATCTTCTCGCTGGATATGGGCGCGCTGGTCGCAGGAGCAAAGTACCGCGGCGAGTTTGAGGAGCGTCTCAAATCCGTATTGCAGGAGATCAAAAAGTCCGACGGGCAGATAATCCTGTTCATCGACGAGCTGCACCTGATAGTCGGCGCGGGCAAGACCGACGGCGCTATGGACGCGGGCAACATCTTAAAGCCCATGCTGGCGCGCGGCGAGCTGCACTGCATAGGCGCCACCACGCTCAACGAGTACAGACAGTACATCGAAAAGGACGCGGCGCTCGAAAGGCGCTTCCAGCCCGTTCTCGTCGGCGAGCCTACCGTTGAGGACACTATCTCGATACTGCGCGGACTGAAAGAACGCTACGAGGTGTTCCACGGCGTAAAGATACACGACAATGCGCTCATTGCTGCGGCAACACTTTCCAATCGCTACATCAGCGACAGATTCCTGCCCGACAAGGCTATCGACCTTGTAGATGAGGCGTGCGCGCTGATAAAGACGGAAATGGAGTCCATGCCCTCCGAACTCGACGAGCTTTCGCGGAAGATAATGCAGCACGAGATAGAGGAAGCCGCCCTCAAAAAGGAAAGCGACAAGCTCTCGCAGGAGCACCTTGAAGAGATACGCAAGGAGCTTTCCGATATGCGCGAGAAGTTCAAGGAAATGAAAGCCAAGTGGGAGAACGAAAAGAACTCGATCACCAACGTGCAGGACATCCGCAAGCAGATAGAGCAGGTCACCGCAGATATCGAAACGGCGCAGCGCACCTACGACCTGAACAAGGCCGCCGAGCTGCAATACGGCAAGCTCCCCGCGTTGAAAAAGCAGCTCGAGGAAGCCGAAAAGGCCGCCGAGAACGGCAAGTCCAACACCCTGCTGCGTGACGCAGTTACCGAGGAGGAAATTGCAAGAATAATCTGCCGCTGGACGGGCATTCCCGTGTCGAAGCTCATGGAAGGCGAGCGCGAGAAGCTGCTCAATATGGAAGGCATACTGCACAAGCGCGTTATCGGGCAGGACGAGGCCGTGGAAAAGGTCAGCGAAGCGATAATCCGCTCCCGCGCGGGCATACAGGACCCGAACCGTCCGCTCGGCTCGTTCCTGTTCTTGGGCCCCACCGGTGTCGGCAAGACCGAGCTCGCGAAAGCTCTTTCCGAAGCATTGTTCGACGATGAAAACGGCATTGTGCGCATAGATATGAGCGAATATATGGAGAAATTCAGTGTGTCCAGACTGATAGGAGCGCCTCCCGGATATGTGGGATATGACGAGGGCGGCCAACTTACCGAGGCAGTCCGCCGCAAGCCCTACGCAGTGGTGCTGTTCGATGAGATAGAAAAGGCGCACCCCGATGTGTTCAATATCCTGCTGCAGGTCCTCGACGACGGCCGCATAACCGACAGTCAGGGCAGAACCGTGGATTTCAAGAATACGATAATAATACTCACGTCCAATTTAGGCTCACCCTACATTCTTGAAGGAATAACCGACAAGGGCGAGATATCGGAAGACGCAAGGAAACAGGTCGATGCGCTCTTAAAGCAGTCGTTCCGCCCCGAGTTTCTCAACAGGCTTGATGAGATAGTGTATTACAAGCCGCTCACAAAGACGGAGATAGGCAGCATCGTCGATCTTATGGTCGCCAAGCTCGCAAAGCGCCTCGAAGACAAGCAGCTCACCCTCGAGCTCACCCCCGAGGCCAAAGCGTTTATCATAGATAACGGTTACGATCCCGTTTACGGCGCAAGGCCGCTCAAGCGCTTCATACAGCATAAACTTGAAACTCTCATAGCAAGAGCCATAATAGCAGACGATCTCGCCCCCGGCGAGAAGATAGTCGTCGAGAGCGACGGAGAGGCGCTGAGACTGAGGGAGAGCTGAGAGAGGGAGAGAATAACAGAAGGGGGCTCTGCCCCCTGACCCCCGCAAGGGCCTCACGTCGGCCCTTGACCCGGCGGCGGCGACGGCCGCTCCGAATCCGCGTAGAATGTTTCAGCAGAACGTTAGATTTAGCCCGCGTTTATAGTGCTGTTTAAGCGGCGGGCAGAAACCTCTGCAAACAGCAGACTTGTTTTGCGTTTTTATCACTCGAAAGACTATTGGCGCGGGCGGATATTGTCAATTTGAAGAAAGTTTTGACGCGGATTCGGTGCGGCCGTCGCCGCCTGCTGTATAATTGGCAAGGCGAAGAAAAAAAGAATACTCTCTCTTTGTGCAGTTTGCACGAATTTCCCGAAAAAACCGCAGATCCGCTAAAGTTCACATAAAACCTGCCGATATATCATATAGATTCTTCAGCAATTACGGAGGGGATTCAAAATGAGAACATTAAGACTTCACAGCCAATATACGTCCGCAAACCGTTATCTCGGCAGGAGCAGCGGCTATAAGCGCACTTCCGGCAGCTTCTCCAACAAGTATAAGCTCTCGTCCG
>JAFTAG010000209.1 GCA_017458655.1 Ruminiclostridium sp.
CGACCGATGCGTCGCTTTATCGGTAGTCTGTGACCTGCGCATTACGAATGCGCTGCTCTACCGACTGAGCTACACCAGCGTATTAAATTGTGAAAATTTGTAAAGTCTATGTTTTGATCCGCCCGATGCGTCGCTTTATCGGCACTCCACGACCTGCGCATTACGAATGCGCTGCTCTGCCGACTGAGCTACACCAGCGTATTAAATTGTGAAAATCTTGTAAGCCTGCGTTCTGATATCCGACCGTTGCGCCGCGTTATCGGTACTCAATGACCGCGTTCTGCACGGCTGAGCTGCACCGGCGTAATAAAATTCCCGGAGCCGCCCATACAACATATAGTGCAAAAAATAAAGAAAATTAATAAATATTGTAAAAAAGTATTGCAAAACATCGAAAAATGTGATAGAATATATGTGTATAAAACACACTACTCTATATATTATACACATTTTTTTGGATTTGTCAAGAGGTGTTTAGAAAAATGAGCCTTAAAAATAAAACTTTTCAGATAATTTTGAAGGTCATCTGCGGTATTTTTTTCATTCTGGCGCTGTTTCTGAGCGTAACCGCGGTGGTTTACTCGACCGGGGGAGGTTCCCCGAACATTTTCGGGACGAACGTGTATCTTGTGAAGACGGACGCTTTTGACTTTCTGAAAAGCGGTACGGCACTTATGGCGAAGCAGGTGCCGCCGTCGGAGATACAGGAAAAGAACATTGTGATATTCAATCTTGAGAATGGGAAGCCTGCGCTGGCGGAGGTGCTGTCGAGCGATCTTTCGGACGGCGTTTACAGCTTCCGCGTGCTGACGGAGAACAACGCCGACATCACGCTTACGCAGAGCCAGATAGTAGCAAAGGGAATGAACTATTCCGATTTTTGGGGAGCCCTCATCGGATTTGCGATATCACCGCTCGGTATGCTGCTTATCGCGATAGTGCCGAGCATTATCATCATTATAATCGAGATCGTTAAATTTGCGGGCAATTTCATTCCGCAGCCCGAGGTGGAGACTGTCAAGAAGCAGTACGAGGTACCGACCTACAGCCGTGAAGCCGAAAAGAAGGCTCAGGAGCGCCGCGGGACTGCGGAAGCGGTGAAAGCATACCGCAGCTCGTCGCTTGACAGCAGCATCGGCATTTACGGCGGAAGCAGCGGCGCTCCCTCAGAAAATCCGGCTGCAAGACGCGCCGCAGCGAGCGCTACAGGAGTTATCGACACGCGCAGCGAGTATGCGGAGATAGCCGCGCGGCAGCAAAAATCGCCGCTCTATACCGCTCCGACTCGTCAGACCCGACCGCCGCAGAGTTCGCCCCGTAATACAATGCCGCTCTCGTCGAAGAAGCTGAACGAGGCTATCGAGGCAACAAAGGCCGAGCACGAGCTTGAGGATATGAAGAAGGTGCGCGAGCAGGTAGTCAAGGACATACAGAAGACGAGGGGCGCAGCTATCGCCGCAGAGAAAGAGTTTGAGCAGAGCGAGCGGATAATCAGCGCGGCGGCCAGAAAAACTGCCGATATCGCGAAAACGACCGTTCTCGACGAATTCAACAAGCGCAAGCGGGTCGAAACGCCCGCGGCCGGCGCTTCCCGGACGGACAGGCAGCCCCGTAAGATACAGCGTCCTCCGCTCCGGCTGAACCAGCCGCCCGAGGAGCCTGTCCGCCAGTACACTCCGCAGAAGGCGGCAAGCACGACCACGTCGATACCGCGTCTTGACGCGCTTCTGAAGGACGAGAGCGAGTCGGAGGGACCCTACAACATAGACGAGATCTTAGCTGGTCTCGACCGCCGGCAAGGATAAAGAGAACAGGCGCTGTAAAAAAACTCCCAAAACATAATATCATTCAAAAAAGTACCGCACAGAAACAGCGATCCTACTTCGTTTTCCTGTGCGGTTATTTCTATTTTACCGAGTTTTTTTACAGCGCCTTTTGATTTGATCATAGCTTTTTGCTGACCTCGACGACAAGTCCGACCACACGCACATTGTTGGTCTCCTCGTTCTCGAAGCGGCGAACGGGGTAATACGGATTTATCGAGTGCAGCTCCACCCAGCTCTTGACAGCCCCCTTGCCGCGGCCGTACTTTATCCGCTTTACAAAGGCCTCGTCGCCTATCATCACGACAGCGATGCTGCCGCTGTCAACGCTGTCGCGCCGCTTAACGAGGATACGGTCGCCGTCGTCGATCGTGGGAGCCATACTGTCTCCCTTGACATTTATCCAGAGGAAATCCTCTTTTTCGCCCGAATGCTCGATGTATGTGGGGATATAGCACATCACCCTGCTGTCGGCATACGCGCCGAAGCCCGCGCTGACGCTGTCGAACACGGGCACCTTATATATCTCGCTTCCTATCGGCTCCGCGTTGGACGGCTCGGGCATACCGAGAATGAACCTTGCGGAGGTCTCAAGCCCCTCCGCGAGCACATTCAGCTTATCAAGCGGGATATTCCTGATATTCCCCGTTTCGTAGCGCTGCAGCGTAGAGCGCGCTATCCCGGTACGTTCGGCAAGCCGCTGATACGACAGTCCGAGCGCTCTCCTGCGCTGTTTTATCCTTTCCGCGGTAGGTGTCATTTCCATAATACAGCCCTCCGTTCCGACAAATTTCATCACTTTTCCCCATTATACCACAAATGTCCCAAAATTGCAACAATTTTTTTGAAAAAATAAAAAAATTGCGGAAATGGGTTGACAGGACGGGAAAAATGTGGTAAAATGATATTGTCCCAAATAAGCAACGCCTGTTGCATAATATCCCCATTACGCAACGAGAGGAGGAAAATGTATAAATGTAAATGCTGCGGAGAGATCAATACAAGAGTACTGCCGGTATATGACAGACACGGAATTGCTTCGGTACGGTGTGTGTGCTGCGGGAGCGGCGATATTACCGAAAGCAGGGAAAAGTGCGGTATATGCGGCAAAGCCCTGTGGAGGGGCGAGAGCGCGTTCGAGGCGGGAAATATGCTGATATGCCGGAAATGCGCCGCGGAAGTGACGGTATAAATTATCGAAAGTTGAGAGGAGGAGCTCCCCAAGGGGCTGTAAAAGGAAATGACAATAAAAGAATTACTGACATCACACAAGGCGACCGACGACAGAATAAACTGTATGCTCGAGGAGGTCGCGCAGCTGCGGGCGCTCGCCGAGAGATCGACGATGCGAATGACCGGAGAGAGCTGCTCCAAGGGCGGATATTCCGACAAGGTCGGCGTGAACGCGGCAAAGATAGCCGACCTTGAAATAAAGATAGACCGCGAGATAGACAAGCTGGTCGATCTGAAAGACCGCATATTCGATCTGGTGAGCAGGCTCGACGACCCGACGGAGCAAACAGTGACCGAACGCCACTACATACTGCACGAATCGTGGGAAAAGACTGCGGAAGCCCTCGGCTACACGCCCCGCCACGTCCAGCGGATACACAACAGGGCGCTCGGACACCTCGAAGCGCTGTATGACGACCCCACCCCGCTGTCCGCGTAATGCTCCGACAAACGGTGAACGGCTTCCCCGAAAAGTGACAAATCCAAAAAAAACACGCCCCTGCCTCAAAGCGGGGGCGCTGTTATTACAAACTTATGTGTTCTTGTCAACCGTGTGGAACTGCTTCAAGTTACCGGTCTTATGGGCTCTTTCGGCAAGCACGGCTTCGACGTCTTCCCAGGCGAGGCCGCGCTCGACGCACATGACCATGACGTGATACATAAGGTCGGCGATCTCATTTTTCAGCTCGTCATTGTCCGCGTTCTTTGCAGCGATCACCATTTCGGTGCATTCCTCGCCGCACTTCTTGAGTATCTTGTCGATACCCTTCTCAAACAGGTAGCAGGTATAGGAACCCTCCTGCTTTTCGCTCTTGCGCTCCACGACGGTCTCGTAGAGGTCTTTTAGTACGTTGTCCATTGGTATTACTCCTTTTTGATTGCATAGTATGTGTTTTCCCGCCGGAGGCGGGGAAGGCATATAGTTTGTAGTTTCCCCCGCCTCCGGCGGGGGAAACTACATTTTTTAACAAGACTGACCCACTTCCGTAATACGGGTCTTGGTCAAGCGGTACGCTTGCGCCGGGTCCTTAGGGCCGCGTAGGCCCGCACTCTCTTAAAAGAACGTCATCTGGGCAGTAGCCTGCAGCCCCTCGAAAACGCCTTTGGCGGTGAGCTTTTCGATGACGGAGCCGTTGACGCCGGACGCGGCGGCGATATCCTCGATGCTGACGAAGCCGCCCTTTGCGATAGCCTCGCAGAGCATTTTGGCGGCGGATTCACCGCAGCCGTCGATCGCCATGAACGGAAGGCGCAGGTTCCCGTCCTCGACCATATAGCGGACTGCGTCGGACTTCTCGTAATGCACGGGAAGGAAGCTTATGCCGCGGCAGTTCATCTCATAGACGAGCTGGAGCGCTTCGTAGATGCCGTCGTCCTTTGCGGTGGCGTCGGGATTGGCCTTTATCTGCTGCATTCTCGCGAGCACAGCATCCCTGCCCTTCATCACCGTATCGACTTCGATGTTCTCGGTGTGCTTGGTGAGCGTCGCGGCGTAGAACTGCGCGGGGTAGTATATCTTGTACCAGCCGAGCTTTACGGACGCCGTTACATACGCGGCCGCGTGGGCTTTCGGGAACATATACTTTATCTTCTTGCAGCTCTCGACATACCACTCGGGTACATTGTTATCCTTGAATGCCTGATATATCTCGTCCGTGAACAGCTTTGTGGCGTTGCCCTTACGGGTTATCTCCATTATCTTGAACGCCATACTCGGCTCCAGACCCTTGTGCAGCAGATACACCATGATGTTGTCACGGGTCCCGATGACCTCGCTTATCTTGCAGGTGCCGTTCGCGATAAGCTCCTGCGCGTTGCCGAGCCATACGTCGGTACCGTGTGACAGACCCGATATCTGCAGCAGGTCGGAGAAGTTCTGCGGCTTTGCTTCGAGCAGCATTCCGATAACAAAGTTCGTGCCGAATTCCGGCAGACCGAATGTGCCCGTTTTAATGCCTGTATCGGCGGTGGTGATGCCGAGCGCTTCGGGGGAGGTGAACAGGCTATAGACCTTCGGGTCGGAGGTGGAGACATCGGCGGTCTTTACGCCCGTGGAGTCTTCAAGGTGCCTGTAGAGCGTCGGAACATCGTGTCCGAGCTCGTCGAGCTTAAGTATCGTATCGTGCAGCGCGTGGAAGTCGAAGTGCGTGGTTATCATATCGCCTTCCGATTTGTCCGCGGGGTGCTGCACCGCCGTGAAATCATACACGTCGTAATTGTTCGGGACAACGACCATACCGCCGGGGTGCTGCGAGGTCGTGCGCTTTACGCCGGTGAAGCCCTTTGCGAGGCGGGACATCTCGGCGTTGTTCAGCGTGCCCTGCAAGCCGCGCTCCTCAAGGTATTTCTTGACGAACCCGAGCGCGGATTTTTCCTGTATCGCGGAGATAGTTCCCGCCTTGAAAACGTGATCCTGACCGAAAAGCTCTTCGGTGAAGCGGTGGACTTTTCCCTGCACCTCGCCGGAGAAGTTAAGGTCGATATCGGGCGCCTTGTCGCCCTTGAAGCCGAGGAACGTCTCAAATGGTATATCGTGACCGTCGCGGAACATCGGCTCACCGCAGTGCGGGCAGTTCTTCTCGGGAAGATCGAATCCCGAGCCCACAGAGCCGTCGTCGATGAATTCGTTCCAGCGGCATTTGCGGCAGCGGTAGTGCGGGGGAAGGGGATTTACCTCGGAAATTCCCGACATTATCGCAACGAACGACGAGCCAACCGAGCCTCGCGAGCCGACAAGATAGCCGTTCTTCTCGGAGAACGCCACCAGCTTCTGCGCTATCATATAAAGCACCGAGAAGCCGTATTTTATTATCGCGTCCAGCTCACGCTGCAGGCGCTTTGAAACTATCTCGGGAATGTTCCCCTCGTAGCCGTACCAGTCCATAGCCCTGTCCCAGCAGAGCTTCTGGAGCTCCTCCTCGGCGCCCGGCAGGAACGGCGTGAACGTGCCCTTCGGTATCGGACGTATCTCGTCGATCATATCCGCTATCATACGGGTGTTCGTGACTACGACTTCATAAGCCTTCTCGTCGCCGAGATAGGCGAACTCCTCCAGCATCTCGGTCGTCGTGCGCAGATACAGCGGCGGCTCGTCCTCGACATCGGTGTAGCCCTGTCCGGCTTTGAGTATCTCGCGGAATATCCCGTCCTCGGGATCCTTGAAATGCACGTCGCAGGTGGCAACGACCGGTATGCCGAGCTTGTCGCCGAGGTCGCAGATACGCTTGTTTATCTTGCGCAGCTCGAGCTCGGACTTTACCACACCTTTTTTGATAAGAAAGCGGTTGTTCGCTATCGGCTGTATCTCCAGATAATCGTAGAACGAGGCGATCTCCTCGATGACCTCGTCGGGCTTCTTGTTCTCAATCGCCTGATAGAGCTCGCCCGCCTCGCAGGCGCTTCCTATGATAAGTCCCTCACGGTGGTTTTTCAGCTCCGACATCGGGATACGCGGCTTGTTGCGGAAGTAATGCAGGTTGGACATTCCGATGAGCTCGTACAGGTTTTTCAGTCCCGTGTTGTTCTTCACGAGGATTATCATATGGTACGACGGCATTTTGCGCGGGTCGCTGCCCGTAATGAGATTAAGGTCGCCGAGCTTCTTTATATCGCGTCCCTTGCGGCTTTCCGCTATCAGCTTGCAGTATATCATCGCGAGCATCTTCGCGTCGTCTATCGCGCGGTGGTGGTTGAAATCGCCGAGGCCGAAATGCTCCGCCATGGTGTCGAGCTTGTGGTTTTTCAGGTTGGGAACGAGCGCACGGCACACCGCGAGCGTATCTATGCTGTCCGCGCGGAATTTCAGTCTGTGGCGGTCGCTCGCCGCACGAATGAATGACATATCGAACGGGGCGTTGTGCGCAACGAGCGGAGCGTTCCCGCAGAACTTCATAAATGCGCTGACAGCTTCCTTGTCGTCGGGAGCGTCCTTCACCATTTCGTCGGTAATTCCCGTCAGCTTGGTTATCTCCGCGGGAATGGGCATTCCCGGGTTCACGAAGGTCTGGAATTCATCGACGACTTCCAGCCCGCGCAGCTTCACCGCGCCTATTTCCGTAAGGCGGCAGTCCGCCGGGCTGAGTCCCGTGGTTTCCACGTCGAACACGATTATATCATCATCTATGCTGCGAGCGCCGCAGCCCTCTATCAGCGGAGCCTCGTTGTTCACGAAGTATGCTTCCATACCGTAGATAGGCTTGAATTTCGCCTCCGGGTCGCCCTTGCGTATCTTATCGACCGTGTTCATCAGCTCCGGGAAGGACTGCACGTTACCGTGGTCGGTTATCGCAACGGCGGGGTGTCCCCACTTGTACGCCTGTTTTACGAGGTCGCCCGCGGGAGTTATCGCGTCGAGATCGGACATATTCGTGTGCATGTGCAGTTCGACACGCTTGACCTCCGCCTTGTCCTTGCGAGGTATGGTCTTTACAGTCATTATCGACTTCGGCTCGATGACGTTGCCGTTTGCAAATCTGTCAAACGAGCACTTGCCGTTGACGAGTATCGCTGTGCCTTCTTTCAGGAACTTGTACGCGTCGGCTTTTTCGGTCGCGGTGAATACCCGAAGCACCTGCGAGGAAGTGTAGTCGGTGAAAAACACCGTCTTGACGGTATATTTGCCGTCCTTGACAGTCTTGTCCTCGGTCTGGAATATCTCGCCCCAGACGGTGACGTCCTCCTGTTCGGAGATAAGATCCTTCATCTGCATCGGCGTATCGTTTATCGGCTTGCCTATGATGAGCTGTGCGTCCTCGGCAAGTTTCTCGTGCTCGAACATCAGCTTCATATCCTCCGGCGGGTCGTGTACCACGGGGCCGCGGCTGTATGTGCGCTTCTTGTCGGGAGCGCCGCCGGGGGCTCCGAACGAACCTCTCGGAGCGGGGGAGCCGGACTGTTCGGGCTTGGGGGGCGGCGGAGGCGGGACAGGCAATGCCGCTATCTCTTCTTCGACCTTTTTTGAATACTCGTCAAGGTCGAGGCTTGTCCTGCCCGTAAAATTTACGTTTATATCTACTCCGTAGAAGCCCTTTGCGAACTTCTTTATATTCGCGTCGATACCCTCTTTTATCATCATATCGCCGCCGCAGTGTTTCAGCTCGATATCGGCGTTCCCGTCGTGGAGCGTCACTTCCGCGTCGTCGAAATATCCGTTGACGTTGAAGCCCTCACGCCGCAGGAAGTTTGCTATATCGAGCACGGCGTCACCGTCGAACAGCTCTGTGGGATATTTCGGGTAAATGCTGACATTTCCGCATTCGAGCTCGGCGCGGATAAGGTCTGCTGCGCCGAACAGTGCCGTGAAGGGCACGCGCTCGTTCAGTCCAAGCTGGAGTATCAGCGAATTATCGGATTTTTTGTGCAGTACGGACAGCACATTGCCGTTTCCTACTTTTTCATCAAACTTTATATTTTCAAACAATTCTGTCAGGGTCGCAGACAAGTTGTTATCTCCTTTCACAAGGTGGTTATGGTTCGGCCGCGGAGCGGCCGACAGGCGCGGCGGCAGCCGCAGGGGCGCAGAGCTTTTTTCGCCAGCGGGTAAGTCCGAGTGCCCGTAACGAGGCTCTCTGCCTGCGGTGCGACCTACTTTCCGTCTGCAGCGACGGAGAAGTATGGCGTCTCGTACCGAGCCGCTAAAGGACCGATGCAGGAAGCATCGAAGGCGGTCTGCCAAAAGCGCGCACGATGCGCGCTACCAAGCAGCCGCCCAGCCGCACGGCGGCCGCCTCTCTTCGAGTCACCGGTTAATACTCATCTAATGGAAAGCCCGGGTTGGTGCCCTCAGAGTAGTCGGCCGCCGGAACTAATGGGGGCAGCCCGCAGCGCGCCGGTTCCCGGCGATTTATGTCGGAGCTTCCCTCTGTTATCGACACGTCTTACTTATCGCGGAATATTTTTTAATCCGCACAATTGCGCAATAGGAGCAGTCACTCTCAAATCTAATTGCAAAGCGATTAAAGTTTTTTGGAAAGAGAGGGGGTTTGGGGGAGAGGAAACCTTTCTTTCAAGAAAGGTTTCCTTTCCCCCAAGCGCGTCAGCGCAGTCTCGAGCGTCAGCGGCTCTCTGTGTTTTCTGACAGCAGCTCTCTCATTGTTCTCCAGCCGAGGACGGCGCATTTGACGCGCGCGGGCATGTGGGAGATATCCTGCAAGGCGCCTGCTTCTTCGAGTTCTTCGAGCTCGTCTTCGGTGACGGAATCCTTTATCATCTTCATAAAGAGGTCGTGGAGGTGGTTGGCCTCATCTACCGTTTTACCTATGACGAGGTCGAGCATTATATCGGCGGAGGCCTGTGAAATGGCGCAGCCGCTGCCGGTGTAGGAACCGTCGGTTATTCTGCCGTTTTCGAGTTTGAGATTGAGTATGATATCGTCGCCGCAGGAGGGGTTGATACCCTCGCGGGAGCAGGTGCAGACCGACAGCTCATGCTTGTGGACGGGGTGCAGGTTGTGGTCGGTGAGTATTTCGCTGTAGAATGTGCTATTCTCCATATCCCATTCTCCCTCTTATTGTTTTCAGGCAGTCTGTGAACTGCCTTACATCGTTTTCGTCGTTATAGAATGCTAAGCTCGCTCTCGTGGTGGACATTACGCCGAGGTGCTTGTGGAGCGGCTGTGTGCAGTGGTGACCCGCTCTTACCGCCACATTCGCCGCATCGAATATCGCCGCAACGTCATGGGGGTGAACGCCGTCTATCGTGAAAGTCACGATGCCGTGGTGCTCGGCGGGGTCGTCCGCGCCGATGATGTGAACGTGCGGTATCTTGCGCATTTCCGCTATCATAAGCCGTGTTAGCTCGTTTTCGCGCTTTTCGAGCAGGTCAAATCCGAGCTTTCCTATATAATCTATCGCCGCGTGGAGGCCTGCCGCGCCGCCCGCGTTGACCGTGCCCGCCTCAAACTTGTGGGGAAGCTCCGCATAGGTAGCGCCCTCGCGGGTGACATATTCTATCATCTCGCCTCCCGACAGGAACGGCGGCATTTTCTCGAACAGCGCTTCCTTGCCGTACAGCACGCCTATCCCCATAGGCGCGAGCATCTTATGCCCGGAGAACGCGAGAAAATCCACATCGAGGTCTTTTACGTCAACCGGTATGTGCGGAACGCTCTGCGCACCGTCGCATACTATTATAGTACCGTTGTCGTGGCAGAGTTTGGCGAATTCCTTTATCGGGTTGAGCCTGCCGAACACGTTGGATATCTGCGCTATCGCGAATATCTTCGTCCGCTCGGTCAGGGCGTTTTTAAGCATTTCTTCGGTGTACAGCCCGTCAGGCGCGCAGTCGAGGAATTTCAGCACAGCGCCCTTCTCTTTGGCGAGAAGCTGCCACGGGAGAAGGTTGCTGTGGTGCTCGGAGATTGTCACAAGTATCTCGTCGCCCTCCTTGATGAACGTCCTGCCGTAGCTGTAGGCTATCAGATTGAGGCTCTCGGTGGCGTTGCGGGTGAATACTATCTCCGAGGTGCTGCGGGCGTTTATGAACCTGCGGACAGCCTCGCGGGCGTTCTCGTAAACGTCGGTGGCCTTGACGGACAGCTTGTACAGTCCGCGCAGGGGGTTGGCGTTTTCGGCGCGGTAATAGCGCTCACACGCATCTATGACCTGCCTCGGCTTCTGCTGTGTGGCGGAGTTGTCAAGA
>JAFTAG010000210.1 GCA_017458655.1 Ruminiclostridium sp.
GCGCAGTGCAGGAATACGCTGTCGGGGTACGTCTTTGCCGCTTCCTCGCAGTACTGGCCGTACAGGTCGGAGGTGCAGATGACGATCTTACAGTTGTCGTCCTCCACAAGATCCTCTATCGTGTCATAACACCGGTTGTCGGTGGGGATATTCTCTTTTACTATTATATTGAGGCGCAGTTCATCGGAAATGCGTTCAAGCGCCTCGTAATGCGAGCTGCTCCAGCCGCGGTCGTCCCTCGGCCCTACCAGCATCAGCCCGACGTTCACGCCGTCCTTTGTCAGGTCTTTCCCCGTATCGGTGCGGGAAAAATTGAGTATGACAATGATAGCCGCGGTCAGTATCGCGAAGACGGCAATACTGACGGCTATACTGAGGTGTTTCATTGTGATCGATCCAAGGTTCTTTTTCTCCATATCGTCACAGCCTCCGGCGCAGCGGACAGGGTCGTCAGTCCTGTCCGGATAGGTAGTTCATAATGTTCAGCGAAATAAGGTGTTTGAGGTCCATAATGACTTCAAGGTCTTCCTTGACGCCGAACCTGTCGAAATAGAAGTACAGTATGTCGCATTTGCGGTAGGCGAGCTCGTTGCGCTCCAGCCCGGTCATTTCGTCCGAGACCGAGTCGAGCTCCCGCCTTATAGCACCCGCATAAGCCGCCGACGAGGAACGGTCGTCGTATATCTCCGCCATGAACAGGTCGAGCCAGTAATCATACAGCTCTCTGCGCGTTTCGGAGAAGGGGATCGTTATAAATCTGTATATCAGGAGCTTGTCGCTGCTGTAGCGTTCGAGCTCACGGCTCAGCGCCACCTCGCGCTCCACGTTGTTTCGTGTGAAAATGTCGTCGTCGGGTATCGTTCCCCACCGCAGCAGGATATCGGAGAGCTTCATATCCACGGCGATTATGCTCTCGGGAATGCGCAGCCTTGCCTTCTTTACGTCGTGGCTCGGCTTGCGGAGCTTCTTTATGATATCGCCCTTGAACTCCGCGGAATTGAAATACCCGATGTCGTACATTCCCATTCTGCCCGCGCGCCCGGCTATCTGCTTGACCTCGGTGCCGTGCAGGAAGCGTCTTCTTCTCCCGTCGTACTTGTATGTCTCGAGGAACACCACCCGCTTTATCGGCAGGTTCAGTCCCATTCCCACGGCGTCGGTGGCTACCACCACATTCGTTTCCCCGCGTATGAACCGCGAGACCTCGTTGCGGCGCACGTCATACGGCAGGTCGCCGTATATCACGCTTGCGCGGATACCGAGCTCACGGAGCTGCTCCGCGTAATTCAGCACAGAGCGCTTCGAGAACGCTATCAGCGCGTCGTTAGGCTCCACATCGCGCGGGAACACGAATTCACGCTTGTCAGGCATAAGCGGCACCGACCGCTCGTGATACACGATCTCGTAGCTGTCGCCGCACATCTCAATAAGCTTTATCAGTATGTTCTCCGCATTTTCGGACGCGCACAGGTGTATCTCGTCCGCAACAAGTCCGAGTATCGCCGCCGTCCATGCTCCGCCGCGCTCCTCATCCTCAATGAGCTGGCATTCATCCACTACCGCGACGTCGTAATGCTCGTTTACGTCGAGCATTTCCACGGTCGAGGAGGTATGCGACGCGAAAGGCACGTCTATCTCTTCCTCGCCGGTCTTCATACGGCACGGCACGCCCTCTATGTTGAATTTCTCGCATATCTCGTAGGCGAGCAGTCTGAGCGGTGCGAGGTAAACCCCCGTTTCCGCGCGCATACACGCCTGCAGAGAGCTGTAGGTCTTGCCCGAATTGGTGGGGCCGAGGTGCAGTATGAACCGCCGTTCTATCTCTCTGGCGTTGGGGTACAGGTCTATGGCGTTGTCGGGGATCTCGCGCAGTATCAGCTCGTGCGCGGTCTCCATTATGTTTATCTGCTTTTCCATATATCCGACAGCCTTGCGGTATTCGCTGCCGGACTGTATGATCTGCGTGAGCGTGTCCCGCCCGAACATCGAGCGCAGCCGGTCATACATCGACGAGAGCTTCGGGTACTGCGGACAGTACGCCGAGAGGAACTCCCGCTTTATGCCGTTTATCGTTGCGGGGATATACCCCGAGTCCGCTAAGATTATGTCAACGCAGGTGCCCATTATAAGCTCGTTGAGCGAGCCGTATATCTTGCTCACCCGCGATATTACCGCATCTATGCGCCGCGGGTTGAGCGAAGCCTCGTCATTCAGCACCCGCTGGAATTTCGTCTGCACCGCGCGGCTTACGAATTCGCTGTAAACGTCCTTCATCAGTCTGCCGTTGACGATGCTGCGAACGTCGGAGTAAAATTCCCGTATCATATCCGCGGCGAGATCAAATGCGATCTGCTCGTCGTCCGGCGAGAAAACAAAGGTCTGGTATATCTCGAAATACTTCTTGTGGCCGGCTTTTGCCTTGGCTTTTTTGCGTTTGCGCTGCTCGCGGCGTTTTGCGGAACGGCTCACTGCCGTGCTCACCGCGCCCTTCTGGGGCATACCCGCGACATACTTGCGGTAGGAATCGACTACCTTCGGCTCCGAAGCGGCATTTTCCGATATCAGCGCCTTGTAGAACTTCCCCGCGCTGAGCGCCTCGGCGTATTCGCGCTGTCCCTGTTCGCTTTCAAGGTATTCCTGCGCGCGGGCAGCCGCCTCCTCGGCGGAAGTGCCCTCCGGCAGCGTCTCCGTGAACCGCCTCTTGACGGTCAGACGCGCCGCCGCCTCACAGTTCACCTTGCTGCGTTCAATAAATTCTTCAATTGTAGGCACCGCCAACGGTATCACCACCTTTGTATCGGGAGAAGCGCTGAGGTCGCTTCACCCGGGATCGGGGACTTTCCCCAAAAAACTTACGCCGGCTCCGCAGTCGGGTCCGAAAGCCGCTGCTATTCACTGATATGCTCCATACCTTGTCCTAAAATCGACCTCACATGGTCATCGGCCAGCGAATAAAACACGGTCTTCCCGTCACGCCGGAACTTGACAAGGCTTGCCTGCTTCAGGATACGGAGCTGGTGCGAGACCGCGGACATACTCATACCTATGAGCGTAGCGATATCGCAGACGCAGAGCTCGGCTTCAAACAGCGCGTACAGTATTTTTATCCGCGTGCTGTCGCCGAATATCTTATAGAGCTCCGCGAGGTCGAAAAGCGAGTCCTCGTCGGGCATTACAGCGCTTATTTTTTTCAGCAGTTCATCGTGGACATGATGAAATTCACAGGACGGTATCGTTTCTTCATTGTGTATCATAGCATTATCAGTTGGTGAATATCTGCACCCAGTACATTACGCCGTGTATCTTGGCGCAGGCGACTCCAATTTTGTTAAATCTCTTGGCAAGCATATTTTCGTTATGCGAGCGCGAGGCCATCCATTCCTTCATTACGGCTTCGATCGTAGCCTGACCGCAGGCGAGGTTTTCCGCAGCCACGCTGTAGGAGATCTCGAGGTCGGAGAGCACGGTAAAGCACCCTCTGCCGTCGGGGCGGGTATGGGTAAGAAGCGTTGTGAGCTCGTTCACGCGTATCTGCGCGGCTTCGCAAAGCTTCGGGGAAAGCTTGAGGTTTTCGCGCCCGTAGGAATGGCGGTAGGAGTTGACGTAGTTCAGCATCTGGTTTTCGATGCCGTCGTCGGCTATGTCGGCGGTCTTTTTGACTTTAAGAGCTGCCGCGTTGCTTGCGCGCATATTTTCAACAAAAGTACGCGCCTTGACTACGGTGCCGCTGTCGCACACAAAGCTGCTCTTGTAAAGTGTGGACGATTCGTTCGGGACGCTGCCGTCGGTGGTATAGTATATCTTCGCGCTGCTGTATTCGGACTTTAAGGTCACATAGATCTTGTCGTTCCTGATCTCCGTGGATATCTCGGGGTTGTTGGCCTTCGGCATTATCACCATTTTGAAGCTTGCGACCTTTTTGCCGCTTGTGTTGTATTCCACCGCGCGAACGGTGGTTTTCTGCTTGGCTGTGAGCGGCTTGCTGTATTGTCTCGACTTCTTGGTGGGAGTATTGCCGTTGGTGGCGAAGTATATGGTGTTTCCGCTGCTCTGCGGGGTGAATGTCAGTGTGACCGCGTTTTTGGGGTAGGTCAGCTCGTATTTGATGACTGTCCCTGCATCGGCCTTTACGGGGAGCAGCACCGCGGCTGCAAATACGGAGAATATGAGCGCGAGAAGCAGGCTCCCGCAGCGTTTTGCAAATCTTGTCATTTCAGTTACCTCGTTATCTTTCTGCATTCCATATAGAAGCGTTTGTCAGCGGCGTGTCCCATTGAGAATGTCTTACGGGGAAGCGCACCGTCCTTTATTACCGTCGGGAAAAGCTCCGACTTCTGCATATCCGGCAGTATGAAGCCTATCACGTTGTCACGCTTGGCAAGATGCCGCACTACATCGGCACCGTGTATATAATCGACCTTGCCGCCGTTCTCGGAGGTGTAGTCGTCAAGGAAATCCTGCAGCGTTCCCACCGACAGCTCGGAAGTCTTGTCGTGTATGTAGAAAAGCTGCTCCTTCCCGCCGTAGACCGCGATGAAGCGCTGGTTCGAGAGCTCGCTGCCGAGCCCGAGCTTCTTCTTTGCGGCTTCCATGAGCTTTTCGGGGTCAACGCCCTTTACGATGCGCTGTATTGCCTCAAAGCGTATCGCGGGGCTGTGCAGGTTGACTATCTCCGCGAGCGCGTATCTTGCCGGGTGGTTCGAGAAGTCCTGCCCGGGGTTGGCAGCTTTCAGCCGCTCGTAGTATTCCTTCGCCGTCGCGAGCGAGTGGTTTCCGTCGCCTACCGCGAACAGCAGCGTCGGGAATTTGTTCAGGCCGTATTTCTTGTTGAAAGCCTCGTTGTCGCTGAGCTTTTCGAGAGCGCCGAAAACGCTCTTCTTGGCGGGATGATCCAGCAGCCAGCCTTTTATCCTGCCGCCGCCCTCCATGAGCTTTGTCTCGTAGATAGGCTTTGTATCGGTCTTGACGCGCTCGCACGGCTCTATGACCGTCATATCCTCGTCGTCTATGAGTATAAGGACGTGCGGGAGCTCTATCACCGCGCCCTCTCTGACTTTAAGGCGGGGTGGTATGCGCTCGGGGACGGTAGCTTCCGTCGCGCGCACGGACGAGTCGCTTCCCGCGTGGTAGTCGTACTGTTCAAGGTCGATAGCTCCGACGATGCCCTTGCGCACCATTCCGTCGGACTGCACGCGCTCGACGTAGATAAGCGCGTCCTTGTATTCGCGGAATATCCCGTCGGCAAGCATTTTCTTCATATTTTCGTGGATGCGGTCTATTCTTGCATCGACATCGGTCTCTTCAAGATAGACCTCGGGGAGTATAAGTCCGAGCGTCGAGGGGGAATTTCCCACGCGCTTCTCCACCCTTGCCCAGTATTCCGGCTCACCGGTGTACTGATCGCAGGCAGCGACCGCCCATTTCTCCATATCCGTGTTGGCCGGCAGCAGTATGTCCGCCGCCGAGAATGCTGTTCCCATCGTTAGCAGCCTCCTGTTTTTCATTAGAGCATAAGCATACAAGTATAATTATATCACATTATTGTAATATTTGCAACATTTTTTTGAAATTTTTCGGAGAGCGGAGAGAGCGCAGAGACAGATAGGCACAGACGGGGGCACAGCCCCCACAACGAGAGCGGGGCGCGGGGGCGCAGCCCCCGCATAAAAGAATAACCCCTCCCGGGGGAGGGGTTGGGGGTGGGGCTATAATTGCCGACCGGTCAAAAGGAGCAGCTCCCCCAAAAATTCCATTTCAAAAAAATTTGTTGCATTTCCCGAAAAAATATGTTATAATAAACAAAAAATCCCGAAAGGACAGAAAAAATGAACTACAAAGAAAGCTTTATAAGATTTATGTCGGACTCCGGAGCACTGAAATTCGGCGACTTCACGCTGAAAAGCGGCAGAAAGGCTCCGTATTTCATCAACACGGGCAATTACGTTACCGGCAGGCAGATATCCGAGCTGGGTGCGTACTACGCCGACTGCATCGAAAACAATCACATCGAGGTCGATACACTGTTCGGCCCCGCGTACAAGGGTATTCCCCTCGCGGCGAGCGCGGCTGCGGCTTTTTACGGCAAATACGGGCGCGATGTGAACTTCTGTTTCGACCGCAAGGAGGCAAAGGATCACGGCGAAGGCGGTCTGTTTGTGGGAAAGCAGCTCACCGAGGGCGAAAAGGTAGTCATAATCGAGGACGTTATGACCTCGGGAAAGGCCCTGCGCGAGGTGCTCCCGAAGCTTAAAGAGGCGGCGGACATCAATGTTACGGGAATGGTGATAACCGTCGATCGTATGGAAAAGGCGCTTGACAGCGATATGAGCGCGGTACAGTCGGCGTATAAGGAGTTCGGCGTAAAGGTTTACCCGATAGTTACGATAAACGACATAATCACCGCTATCGAGGGCGGCGTTATCGGCGGTAAGGAGTACCTTTCCGCTATGAAGGAGTACCGCGCGCAGTACGGCGTTGAGTATTAAGGCCGCACATCGCTGCGCACAAGGAGATAAGCAAATGAAAAGATATACAGATATCCTGCTGAAAGCGATACTGACCGGCTTTGCGATTGGTATAGGCGGTATCGTCAACCTGTCCTGCGACAACCGCTATATGGGCGCGTTTTTGTTCGGGCTGGGGCTGTTTGTGATACTTACGTTCGGGCTGATGCTGTTTACCGGCAAGGTGGGCTATGCGGTGGAGAACAAGCCGTCTTACCTTATCGACCTCGCGGTGATATGGGTCGGGAATTTCATTGGCGCGTATCTTACCGGTCTGATGATGACCTTTACCCGCGCGGGGGCTGCGATCGCCGAAAAAGCGGCGGGACTCTGCCAAACCAAGCTCGCCGACAGCATACCGAGCCTGCTGATACTGTCGTTCTTCTGCGGAATGCTGATGTTCATTGCGGCGGACGGCTACAAGACGTTCACCAACCCCGTCGCGCAGATGCTGGTGGTGTTCCTGCCCGTCATGGTATTCATCCTGAGCGGATTTGAGCACTGCATAGCCAATATGTTCTATTTCTCCGTCGCGGGAATGATCGATGTCACCTCGGTGCTGTACATAGCGCTTATGTCGCTCGGCAACGCTCTCGGCGGGATATTCATACCGCTGCTGCGAAAAGGCTTTATAAAAGAGAAGAAATAATATGATCGTTCGGATAACTCGCCATAACATTCGAGAACGAAACTTTCGGGTCTCGTCACGATTCAGAAAAGCGGCGAAGCCGCACCGCAATTATTAATTTTGATTCCCCGGATAACTCACCAAAAAGCAAAACTATCAAAAAACAGAGGGAAACCCGAAATAAATCGCCGGGAACCGGCGCGCTGCGAGATACCCCCATTAGTTCCGGCGGGCGACTACTCTGAGGGCACCAACCTGTGCTTTCCGTTAGATGAGCAGTAACCGGTAACTCGAAGAGAGGCGGCCGACGTGCGGCTGGGCGGCTGCTTGGCAGCGCGCATCGTGCGCGCTTTTGGCAGACCGCCTTCGATGCTTCCTGCATCGGCCCTTTAGCGGCTCGGTACGAGACGCCATACTTCTCCGCACCTGCAGATGGAAAGTAGGTCGCACCGCAGGCAGAGAGCCTCGATAAAGGAACAAGACCACACCGCGGGCGAAATGTAACTGCACCATATGGTGAGTTATCCGGGTGATCGCAAAAAATAATGGCATTTCCCGCCGCCCGGCGGGATTTCCTGTTTTCGGAAAGGAAAGATGATATGCGGGAATACATCACGGATATTGACAAGCTGCTGTCGGAGCTCGGAAAAAGGCCCGTCTCCGCGGACAGGCTCGTTTCACGGAACGCCTCGGCAGACACCGTGCGGCTGTTTGAATATCTGAAAAGCGTTTACGGGAAGAAATTCATCTCCGGGCAGCAGTATCTTCAGCGTGAGGAGCTCGAGGACGAGGTGTATTTCGCGGAGACCGGCGACCTGCCCGCGATAAGGGGCTACGACCTTATGGATATGGACAAGGAGCGGGGCGACGATCAGGTGAACAGGGCGATAAAGTGGGCGACGGATACAGGCTGCATCATCACGATGTGCTGGCACTGGTACGCTCCCGACGATATGGACGATACGGAGCACTGCGACTGGTCGTTTTATTACAAGACGACCTCCTACGACCGCAAAACGTCCTTCGATCTGCTGAAAGCCGTCGAATACGGCACTCCCGAGTACGAGTTCGCCGTATCGCGGATAGACAAGGCTGCCGCGGCGCTGCGGGAATTTGAGAAAGCGGGCGTTCCCGTGCTGTTCCGGCCGCTGCACGAGGCAAACGGGGACTGGTTCTGGTGGGGAAGGCGGAAGAACGCTCCCGCGGAGACCGCCGCCGCTTATAAAAAGCTCTGGTATATGATATTCGACCGCATCGAAAATTTTCACGGGCTCTCAAACATAATCTGGGTGTGGAACGGGCAGGATAAAGAAATGCAGGTGCACCCGAACACGTTCGACATAGCGGGCGACGACATCTACAGCGAGCGGGACGATGACCACGGCGCGCAGAAGGAGCGCTTTGAGCTGATGAAGGAGATGTCGCGCGGGAAGCTCGTCACGCTGTCGGAATGCGGGTATATCCCCGCGCCGGAGGAGATGCGGAAGAACGGCGTGAATTGGCTGTGGTGGCTGCCGTGGTGGGGAAGCTTCACAATTCAGTACGGCGAAAACAACCGCCCGAGCCTTGACGAAAGCGGAAAGCCCCGCAAGACCGAGAAATATATGCGCGGGAGCTTTCTGAAAGACACGTTCGCGGACAGCGACGTCATAACGCTGTCAAAACTGCCGTTCTTCAAAGGGAAAGACACGCTGCCGGAAAAGTTCCGTAAGCAGTGAAACTGCCGTTTCTTCCCGCCGGAGACGGCGAATGCCGTAATATAGGTCTTCCCCCCCGCCGAAGGCGGGGGGGGACATGATAAAAACGAGGTAGATGTTATGAAAAAAATAAAAAGCTCCGCTGCGACACTCGCAGCTTTGCTGCTTCTGTCGGGATGCGGGGCGAAGGCTCCCGAAAAGACGGTCATCGCAGACAACACGGTTGTCACGGCCACAGCGCCCGCGGAAACCTCCGGCACGGCGGGTACCGGCGAGCTTGCGAAATACAAGATAACCTGCGCGGAGATAGCCTATAAGACGCTGCAGGCCGACGATATCGACTACCCGCCTTATATGGAGGTCACGGACGAGACTATGCTCTCGGAGGTCATGGGGTACGATATGAGCGTCGCAGAGGACAGCTGCGTTTACTGCCAGCTCGTGAGCGCCGACCTGTTCGAGCTTGCCGTGATACGGGCTTCCGACGACAATATCGACGCGGTGAAGCGGCAGCTCGGCGACCGCAGAGATTATCTGAAAGATCAGGCGGCGTTCTATCCCGCACAGGCGGCCGCTGCCGATGCCACGATAGTGTCGGAGCAGAACGGGTACTGCTTTCTGATATGTTCAAAGGACGCAGAGGCTGTATCAAAGCACATACTCTACTATATAATGCTGAACTGACTATATCCGCTGCCCGAATTTTATCACCGTCTTTTTCATAAGCTCGTAATCGGCTTTGTAATACGGTGTGGAGCCGCGCATAAAGTCGTTCTCGTACAGCTCGCAGTTGAAATATACCTCACTGTAGTCGTCGGTGAAGTAGAAGGTGCACTGGATATATTTGTCCTTCGAGGCGTAGTAATTGACCGGCTCGAGCCCGGTCATCGCGTTCGTATCGTCGTTCAGCATCGTTGTGAGCTCGGAGAGCTTCATCGGCAGGAACTGCACCTTTTTTGTGCGCGGCATCGATCTTGCCGCCTTTTTCTCGTCCGACGGGACCTCCTTGTCCTTCTTTTTAAAAAACAGCATAATGTCACCTCACTTTGTTTTTCTACATTATACTGCATTTTCCGCGGAAATGCAAGCGGCAGTATCCGACGGTGCCTCTTTGTTCATATCCGACCGAAAAATTGCACAAAATTTTGCTTGACAAAAGCGTAAAAATATGGTAAAATCAATATGTCAGTGCAGAGCCCGTGTCAGGAGCGGGCGGAACTGCAAATTATCAACCGTTCCCGGAAAAGGACGGAAAGAAGGAGTTTTTCAAATGACCTATTTAGAAATCGTGGACGTAGTCGGAAGAGAAATACTTGACTCGAGAGGAAATCCCACAGTCGAGGCGGAAGTTACCCTCGCTGACGGTACAGTAGCGAGAGGCACAGCACCTAGCGGTGCATCCACAGGTGAGTTCGAGGCTCTCGAGCTCCGCGACGGCGATAAGAGCCGCTACCTCGGAAAGGGCGTACAGAAGGCTGTCGATAACATCAACAACGTTATCTGCGACCTGCTCGTAGGTATGGACGCGTCCGACACTTACGCAGTAGATAAGGCAATGATCGAGAAGGACGGCACAAAGGATAAGTCCAACCTCGGTGCAAACGCTATCCTCGCTGTTTCCATCGCATGCGCAAGAGCTGCTGCAACTGCGCTCGATATCCCGCTTTACAGATTCCTCGGCGGCGTTCAGGGAACAAAGCTCCCCGTGCCTATGATGAACATCCTCAACGGCGGTGCTCATGCAGACAGCGCTGTCGATACGCAGGAATTTATGATCATGCCCGTCGGCGCTCCTTCTTTCAAGGAAGGCTTACGCTGGTGCGCAGAGGTTTTCCACAACCTCAAGGCTCTCATCAAGAAAATGGACGACGTTACCGCTGTCGGTGACGAGGGCGGTTTCGCTCCCAACAAGCTCAAGAGCGATGAGGACGCTATCGAGAAGATCCTCGAGGCTATCAAGGCTGCAGGCTATGAGCCCGGCAAGGACTTCATGATCGCTATGGACGCGGCTTCCTCCGAGTGGAAGAGCGAAAAGGGCAAGGGCTTCTATCATCAGCCCAAGTCCGGCAAGGACTTCACCTCCGATGAGCTTATCGCTCACTGGGAGTCCCTTGTTGACAAGTACCCGATCATCTCTATCGAGGACGGCCTCGACGAAGAGGACTGGGAAGGCTGGCAGAAAATGACCGCAAAGATCGGCAACAAGGTACAGCTCGTAGGCGACGATCTGTTCGTTACCAACACCGAGAGACTTGCAAAGGGCATCAAGCTTGGCGCGGGCAACTCTATCCTCATCAAGCTCAACCAGATCGGTTCCGTTTCCGAGACCCTCGAGGCTATCAAGATGGCTCACAAGGCCGGCTACACCGCTATCTCGTCTCACCGCTCCGGTGAAACGGCGGATACTACTATCGCCGACCTCGCGGTAGCTCTCAACACCTGCCAGATCAAGACCGGTGCTCCTTCGAGATCCGAGCGTGTCGCAAAGTACAACCAGCTCCTCCGCATCGAGGAACAGCTCGGCGACAGCGCTTGCTATCCCGGTATGGACGCTTTCAATGTGAAGAAGTAAGCGTTCGCTTTCCCGCAATTCAAGGGCATTCCCGCGAGGAATGCCCTTTTTGCTGCTTTTCCGGAAACGTATCTGCCGTTCTGTAACCGCGGTGTAACTTTTGTAAGCAATAATATACAATTTTTTTAAAACCTATTGAAAAGTTCGCGTTGATTTGTTATAATATAATACAGGATAATACTTGAAGCTCTTTTGCAGCGGAACGGAGGTGTTTGTATGGAGATGGACAGCCTTACTGGTCTGCTCACGTTTGAGGATTTCGTTGCACAGGCGGGCGCCGTTATCTGCGCAAATGATAAGTCGTATCTGGTCGCGGCGGGCGATATCGGCGATTTTCATTATATAAACATCAACTATGGCTATGATGTCGGAGATGCCGTGCTTTGCGACGCGGCGGACTTTTTCAGGGAGCATATAAAGAACGCGGAGCTTTGCAGCCGCACACATTCCGACCACTTCCTGCTGCTCGTGTGTATCGAGAACGATGACGAAGACCGCGTGATAAACGAAGTCAAGCGTCTTAAGACCGTGGCAAAGGATATTATCGGCAAGCGCGTTCCCGGCATTTCCCCGAACCTCAACATAGGTATCTACTTCATCGGCAGGAACGATACGAACATCGTCGCAGCGGTGGATAAGGCCAATATAGCCCGCCGTATGGGCAAGGGCAACTACAATCTCCCGTGCGTGATATATTCCGAGCACTTGATGGATCTTAAGGAGAACAGCGCGAAGATACTCCCCATTTTTGACGATTCCTTCAAAAACGAGGCTATCCGGGTATATCTGCAGCCCAAGATCTCCTCCGAAACACAGCGCATTGTCGGCGCGGAGGCTCTTTCGAGGCTTGTGGATCCCGACGGGAACATCATCCCCCCCGCGAGCTTTATCGGCGCGCTCGAGAAGACCGGCAAGATCGTCGAGCTCGATTTCTACGTTCTGTCGTTCGTGTGCAAGATGATACGCAAGTGGCTGGATATGGGCATCGAGCCTATCACGATATCCTTCAACCTAAGCCGTATGCACTTTTTCAGCAATACGCTCGTGCAGGACATCTGCGAGCTTGTTGAGAAATACAACGTTCCGCCGCAGTACCTCGAGATAGAGGTCACGGAGTCGGTGTTCTTCGAGGCGCAGGAAATAATCATCAGCAAGATGAATGAGCTGCGGGAATACGGCTTCAAGGTGAGCGTGGACGACTTCGGCTCGGGGTATTCGTCGCTCAGCCTTATCGGCGTGCTTCCGGTAGATGTGGTGAAGCTCGACAAGAACTTCGTCCGCGAGAGCCTTAAATCCGAGCGCGGCAACGAGCTTATGCGCGGGCTTATCAATATCCTCAACGAGATACATCTTGAAATAGTCTGTGAGGGCGTTGAAACAAAGGAAGAAGAAGCTGTCGTGAACGATTTCGGCTGTGACGAGATACAGGGCTACCTTTACGACAAGCCTATCCCGACGGACGAATTTGAGATAAAGTATATCAGAGCGTGAATGTACATAACGCACAGCAAAAAGCTCCCGTTTCGTGAAAAACGGGA
>JAFTAG010000211.1 GCA_017458655.1 Ruminiclostridium sp.
GACGCGGACGCGAGCATTCCCACGGAGCCGGTGATCTGGGAAGCTTCGTCGGAGAGTATATCTCCGAACATATTTGACGTTACGACAACATCGAACTGCTTCGGGTCACGCACGAGCTGCATCGCGGCGTTATCGACAAGCATATCGCTGTACTGCACCTCGGGGTATTCCGAAGCGATAGCGTGCATTGTCCTGCGCCAGAGACGCGACGTTTCGAGCACGTTCGCCTTGTCTATGCTGGTAACGCGTTTGCTGCGCTTCATTGCCGTTTCGAACGCCACACGGCCTATACGATCGACTTCTTTGACGCTGTAGGCCTCGGTGTCGTAGGCTTCCTCGCCGAATTTCCCCTCGCGAATGCCGCGCTCGCCGAAATAGATACCGCCGGTGAGCTCACGGACTATCATTATGTCGAAACCGGCGCTTATGATGTCCTCACGAAGCGGGGAAGCTCCTTTCAATGCGGGGAACATCTTTGCGGGGCGAAGATTGGCATACAGCCCGAGCGCCTTTCTTATGCCGAGCAGAGCCTTTTCAGGGCGCTTATCGCCGGGAAGGTCGTCCCATTTCGGCCCGCCGACCGCTCCGAGCAGCACACTGTCGCTTTCGAGGCAGCCCTTTACGGTCTCCTCGGGAAGCGGCTCCCCGACCGCGTCAATGGCGCAGCCCCCTATAAGATAGGACTTGAACACGAAGTTATGGCCGAATTTCTCACCGATCTTTTCGAGGACTGCGACCGCGCTGTCAACTATCTCGGTGCCGATACCGTCACCTTTCAGTAATGCAATATTATATTCCATAGTAGTACCTCTTTTTTGCTCAACCGATCGCGCCGTCGGCGATAGACTGCATCAGTCCGCCGCCTGCTATTATTTTCTGTATGAATTCGGGGAACGGCGCCGCTTTGAACTCCCTGCCCGTTGTGATGTCCCTTATTATGCCGCTGTCCATATCGGCTTCCACCGTATCGCCCTCTGCAAGCGCTTTTGCAGCCTCGGGGCATTCCACTATCGCAAGGCCTATGTTTATCGCGTTGCGGTAGAATATCCGCGCAAAGCTCTCCGCTATCACGAGGGAAACTCCGCTCGCCTTTATCGCTATCGGTGCGTGCTCGCGGGACGAACCGCAGCCGAAATTCGCGCCGGCGGCTATGATATCGCCCGGCCTTACGCGGGTCACGAAGGTCTTGTCGAGATCTTCCATACAGTGTGCGGCAAGCTCTTTGTGGTCGCTTGTATTCAGATATCTCGCCGGGATTATCACGTCGGTGTCGATGTTATCACCGTATTTTATAATTTTGCCTTTGTATGTCATAGTGTAAACTCCTTAATTTTCTTCGGCTCAGCCTCTCCCCACCCCCAACCCCCTCCCCGGGGAGGGGGCTATTTTTTTATGTGTGGGCTTCGCCCCCACGCCCCTATTTTTAAGTAGCAGAGACCCTTGTGCCGATTGAAGGGGCTTGTGACGCGGAAGAAAGCTGACAAGTCTGCTCAATCTCTCTACGCGGATTCGGAGTGGCCGCGCCACCGCCGGGTCGAGGGGCGGCGTTAGCCCCTCGCGGGGGTCAGGGGGCAGCGCCCCCATTCTCAAGATCTCTATCTCTTCTTCTCTCAGATCTCTCTCGGGTCTGCGAGTCTCCCGGCGACTGCGCTGGCGGCGGCGGTGGCGGGGCTTGCGAGATAAACCTCGGAGCCGGGGTGTCCCATTCTGCCGACGAAATTTCGGTTTGTGGTAGTGACTGCGCGCTCGCCCTCTGCGAGAACTCCCATGTAGCCGCCGAGACAGGGGCCGCAGGTGGGGGTGGAAACGGCCGCTCCGGCCTCGATGAACACCTTGATGAGCCCTTGGTTCACAGCGTCGAGGTATATCTGCTGGGTGGCGGGAATAATGATAACGCGGATACCCTTGGCGCACTTTCTGCCGCGGAGTATCTCCGCAGCTATGCGAAGGTCGCTGAGTCTGCCGTTGGTGCAGGAGCCTATGACGACCTGATCTACGGGAACATCGCCTATTTCCGCGAAGGTTTTTGTATTGCCCGGCAGGTGGGGAAATGCCACGGTCGGCTCGAGCTTTGAAAGGTCGATGCTAAGCGTTTCCTCGTAGTGCGCATCATCATCGGCTTTGTATATCACGGGCTTTTTTGCGCCGTGCAGCCGCAGGTATTCGACCGTGATGTCATCTACCTCAAATATGCCGTTTTTCGCGCCCGCCTCTATCGCCATATTCGCGATGCAGAAGCGGTCGTCCATTGTCATACGCTTAAGGCCTTCGCCAGTGAATTCCATTGAGCGGTAAAGCGCGCCGTCAACGCCTATCCTCCCTATTATATGCAGTATCACGTCCTTGCCCGAGACACAGCGCCCGGGAGCTCCCGTAAGCTCGATCTTCATAGCGTCGGGCACCTTGAACCACGCCTTGCCGGTAGCCATTCCCGCGGCCATATCGGTCGATCCGACACCCGTTGAGAACGCGCCGACCGCGCCGTATGTGCAGGTGTGGGAGTCCGCGCCTATAACGCAGTCGCCCGCCGTCACAAGCCCCTTTTCGGGCAGCAGCGCGTGCTCAATGCCCATTTGCCCGACGTCGTAGAAATGCGTTATTTCATTTTCGGAGCAGAACCCGCGGCAGACCCTGCACTGCTCGGCGGCCTTTATATCCTTGTTCGGGACGAAGTGGTCCATTACCATAGTCACCTTGTCCTTGTCGAAAACGCTGTCTTTGCCGAGCTTTTTGAACTCCTTTATCGCGACGGGGGAGGTTATGTCGTTCCCGAGCACGAGGTCGAGGTCTGCGAGAATGAGCCGGCCGGCTTCGACCGTCTCGTTCCCGGAATGCGCCGCAAGGATCTTCTGCGTCATTGTCATTCCCATAGCTTACCATTCCTTTCCGAGATCGCTCTCGTTTCGCTTTGCTTTGAGCATATTGTTTATGGCGCTGATGAACGCCTTTATCGAAGATGTGATGATATCGGTGTGCAGCCCCGTTCCCCAGTAGCTCTTGCCGCCGCTCTTTATCTCAACGTAGGACACCGCCTGCGAGGACGAGCCGACCTCGAGAGCGTGCTCGGTGTAGGCGTTTATGGAGAAATCGAGCTTGGTGAAAGCCCTGACGGCGTTGCTTACCGCGTCGAGACGGCCGTTTCCGCTGTTTACCGCGGTACCTCTGCGGCCGTTGTATATGATATCGACGCTCGCTTCAATGCCGTTTTCCTGCTTGAAATGCACCGCGGGCAGGTCAATGGGCTCGGTGAGGTTGATATAGTTTTCCTTGAATATCCCGAATACCTCCTCGGGCTGCAGCTCCTTGTGCTCGCGGTCGGAAATGCCCTTGACGAGATATCCGACGCTCTCGCGCATTTTCTTGGGGAGGTCGTAGCCGAAGCGCGTCTCGAGGATATAGCCGATGCCGCCCTTGCCGGACTGGCTGTTGATGCGGATAACGTCCGCTTCGTACTCGCGGCCGATGTCGGTGGGGTCTATCGGAAGATACGGAACGTTCCACACCTTCGAGCGGTGCTCCTGCCTGTATTTGAGCCCCTTCGCGATAGCGTCCTGGTGCGAGCCGCTGAATGCCGCGAAAACGAGCTTTCCGCTGTACGGCTGACGCTCGTTGATGTCCATTCCCGTTACCCGACTGTAAAGCTCGGATATGGACGGCAGGTCGGAGAATTCGAGCCCGGGGTCTATGCCCTGTGAGTACATATTGAGCGCGAGAGTGACTATATCGACATTTCCCGTGCGCTCGCCGTTCCCGAAAAGAGTACCCTCCACACGGTCGGCACCCGCGAGCAAGCCCATTTCGGCGTCCGCAACAGCGCAGCCCCGGTCGTTGTGCGGGTGCAGCGAAATTATCACGTTCTCGCGGTATTTCAGGTTCTCACACATATATTCCACCTGCTCGGCGTAGATATGCGGCATGGAGAGCTGCACCGTCACCGGCAGGTTGATTATCACCTTGTCGGAGGGCGAGGGCTCCCACACATCGAGCACGGCGTCACATATCTCCAGCGCGTATTCGGGCTCGGTGCCGGTGAAGCTCTCGGGGGAATACTCGAACCGGAAGTTCCCCTCATACATCTCGCGGTACCTTGCGCAGAGCTCCGCACCGGAGACCGCAAGCGCGGTTATATCGGACTTTTCCATACCGAAGACCTGCTCGCGCTGCGCCACCGACGTGGAGTTGTACAGGTGGACTATCGCGTTCTTACAGCCCTTCAGCGCGTCAAATGTCTTTTTGATGATGTGCTCGCGCGACTGTGTGAGGACTTGTATCGTCACGTCGTCGGGTATCATCTTCTTCTCGATAAGCGTGCGGCAGAACTCGTATTCGGTGTCCGATGCGGCCGGAAAGCCTATCTCTATCTCCTTGAAGCCTATCCTTACCAGCTCGCGGAAGAATTCGAGCTTTTCGGACAGATCCATAGGCGTTACGAGCGCCTGATTTCCGTCGCGCAGGTCAACGCTGCACCAGATCGGCGCTTTTTCTATGTATTTCTTTTTTGTCCACCCGGAACACGTCACGGGCGGCTCAAAGAACTGTCTCGTGTATTTTTCAACATTCTGCATATTACACCTTTCCTGTATTTTCCACCTGTTGGGGAAAATACGACATAACGTCATTAATATAACTATACCGCTAATTCTCCGCTTTGTCAAGGGGGGACAGAACGCACATCTGCAAAAACCTCTCCCGCCAAACAGCAGGAGAGGCTTGTTTTTGTCAAATAATATTCGGGGGCAGCGTCAACCGGGTTGTCGCTTATAGGCGCGCATCCGTGCGCGCTTTTGACGACAACCTACACTGCATCCTGCAGTGACTGCCGCGGGTGTCGGGGCGCGCAGCCCCGACCGCTGCCAACGTAGGGCGGTCTGTCGGAATGTCCCATTCCGACAGACATCTCTCACTCACCCTTTCACGATCTTTGTGAACGCCTCGGAATACTTCGCCTGCAGCGCTTCCGCGTCGGCGTTTGTCTTTCCTATGGTCGTATAGTATATCTTGATCTTGGGCTCGGTGCCGGAGGGACGGATTATCAGCTTTGCGCCGTCCTCGAGGTAGAGCGCGAGCACATTCGACTTCGGCAGGTCGATCTTTGTCTTTGCGCCGGTCGCGAGGTCGGTCTTTTCCTGCGCCTCGTAGTCCGCGAAGGCTACGGTCTTTGTTCCCGCGACATCGGCCGGGACGCTATTTCTGATGCTCTCCATTATCTCCTGCATCTTCGCCATACCGCTCTCGCCCTCGAACGCGAAGTTGTCGAGCTTGTTGACGTAGCTGCCGTACTCCTCGTACATCTTTCTGCGCGCTTCGATAAGAGAAATGCCCTTTGAGCGGTAGTAAGCCGCCATTTCACATATCAGCATCGACGCAACAACGGCGTCCTTGTCGCGGACATAGCCGCCCGCAAGATAGCCGTAGCTCTCCTCGAAGCCGAAGATGTAGCGATCCTCCTCGCCCTTCTTCTCGAGGAAGCCTATCTGCTCGCCGATGAACTTGAAGCCCGTCAGCACCTCGACAAGCTCGATACCGTACTTGTCGGCGATCTTCTGCGCTATGTCGGTGGTAACTATCGTCTTGACGGCCACCGGCTTTGCGGGGAGCGTTCCGAGCGCCTTTCTCTCACGCGCGATATATTCGAGCAGCAGCGCACCGACTTCATTTCCGGTGAACAGAGCGTAATCGTCGCCGTCGGGCACCGCGATACCCACACGGTCGCAGTCGGGGTCGGTCGCGAGCAGCAGGTCGGGCTTTTCCTTTTTACAAAGCTCGAGGCCTTTCTGCAGCGCTTCCTTGAACTCGGGGTTCGGGTACGGGCAGGTGGTGAAGTTCCCATCGGGGTTCTCCTGCTCGGGAACTACGATAACGTCCTTAATGCCGCTCTCCCGGAGTATGCGGCGAACGGGCTTGTTTCCGGTGCCGTTGAGGGGCGTATAGACCACTTTGAGGCCGGAGGACGCGCAGATATCGGGGTGGATAGCCTGCTTCTTCACTTCCGCCATATATTCGTCGATGCACTTATCGTCGATGTACTTTATCATTCCGCTTCTGAGGCCTTCATCAAACGAAATGGCCGTTATGCCGCCGAAGGTATCGGTCTTGTTGATCTCGGCGAGCACGGCGTCCGCAGCGTCGATGGTGAGCTGGCAGCCGTCGGAGCCATATACCTTGTAGCCGTTGTATTTTGCGGGATTGTGGGAAGCTGTCACCATAACGCCCGCGTCGCACTTGAAGTATCTTACCGCCCACGAGAGCATGGGTGTAGGCATAAGCTCGGTGTAGATATACACGCGAATGCCGTTCGCGGAGAGGACACCCGCCACAGACTTTGCGAAATAGTCGGATTTTATACGGCTGTCGTAAGATACCGCGACCGAGGCTCCCTCGGGCTTTATCTTCATAAGATAGGACGCAAGACCCTGTGTAGCCTTGCAGACGGTATAGTAGTTCATTCTGTTGGTTCCCGCGCCGATAACTCCGCGCAGGCCGCCTGTGCCGAATTCAAGCTCGCGGTAGAAGCGGTCACTGATCTCCTCGTTTTTGCCCTCAACGGACTTGAGTTCCGTGATAAGGTCGGGGTCTGCTGTTGCTTTTTCGAGCCAGAGCTTATAAAGTGCGTTGATGTCCATAGTGTTATTGTCCTTTCCGGTTATTTTTGGCAGTCTGCATCACTGCCGATATCAAGTATATTATATCATAACCGCGGGGAAATTGCAATATACATTTACGTCTTTTTTACAAATTGTAACCTTTCGGGAAAAACTGTAACCGCTTCGTAACCGTATTGTAACCGCTTTGTTGTTGATTTTCCTTGCCCGCTGTGATATAATTTAGTCAAGGTAAGAGAAAGAGAAACAAAAGAGAAAAAATAAAGGAGTAAATACCGCATCCCGGGAACACCCGGGGTGTGGAGTCCCAGAAGATGCTTACCCCTTACCTTCCTCTTTTCAGCAAACCCCGTTTGCTTTTGCCATACACATGATGATAACCTCCTTTCACGAAAAAGCCGTAGATGTTCGTATCATCTGCGGCTTTTTTGTACGGAAAAGCATTGACAAATGCACATTATTATGTTATAATA
>JAFTAG010000212.1 GCA_017458655.1 Ruminiclostridium sp.
TGTGGAATTGACCGCCATTTTGTAGGCATGGTCGCCGAACGCCTTTTTGAGCGCCTCGGTCTCGGTCTTGTCATTCATATTTGTGGAAGTGCCGTGCGCATTGCAGTAGTTTATGGTGTCTGGGGAAACTCCCGCCTCCGCGACTGCGAGCTCGATAGCCTTTGCGCCGGCTTCACCGCCGGGAGCCGGGCTGGTCTCATGGTAAGCGTCGCAGGTCGCCCCATAACCCGCCAGCAGTGCGTATATCTTTGCGCCGCGCTTTACGGCGTGTTCGTATTCTTCAAGTATCACGATGCCGCAGCCTTCGCCGAGCACAAAGCCCGAGCGCTCCTTGTCAAAGGGTATGGAAGCCCTGTCGGGGTCGGTGCTGCGCGTTACGGCGTGCATATTGTTGAAGCCCGCCATGGCGAATCCGATAGAGCAGGCCTCGCTCCCGCCCGCGATAGCGCAGTCGAGATACCCGTGCTTGATCATTCTGAACGCCTCGCCTATCGCGTGGGTAGATGACGCACAGGCGGAAACTATGGTGTAGTTCGCGCCCTTGAAGCCCGTC
The DNA here is from genome assembly GCA_017458655.1 of Ruminiclostridium sp. Taxonomy (GTDB): domain Bacteria; phylum Bacillota; class Clostridia; order Oscillospirales; family Ruminococcaceae; genus Ruminiclostridium_E. The sequence continues at coordinate 554 of JAFTAG010000212.1, forward strand.
TTTATCGCGACAAGCCCGGGTGCCATATTGCCTATCATCATAGGAATGGTGAACACCGACACACGGTCGTTGCTCTTGTTGTGGTAGGTGAGTATCTGCTCCTCGGTGGTCTGAATGCCGCCTATACCGCTTGCAATGATAACTCCGCGGCGGTAGGGGTCTATGTCGGCAAAGTCCGTTCCCGCGTCTTCAAGCGCCTTTTTGGAAGCATACACCGCGTACTGCGCAACAGCGTCGGTGCGCCTTGCCTCTTTCTTTTCTATGTAAGGTGCCGGGCTGAAATCCTTTACCCGCGCAACAACGTTCTTTTCTTCCGTTTGTCCCGGAAACCATTCCGCCAGCGTGAACCCGTGCTTCCCCGCACGAAGACTTTCACAGAAGGTGTCAAGTGTGTTCCCGATAGGACTGAGTATCCCCAGTCCGGTTATTGCTACTTTGCGCATATAGTGCTCCTCCAGACTGCGGTGCCCTTGGCACTTGCCTTGAAGCGCCGCGTCGTGCGGCGTTTTGAGCAAGTGCTCAATGCATCCTGCATTGACCCGCACCCGCATAGGGCCTTACGCCGGCCCTAAGAACCCGGCGGCAGCGTCACGCTGCACCGAATCAATAGTATTTATAGTAAGTGCTCCTGTTGTTTGTCTGTACAGACTTCATCAGGAACGGAAATGTCATTACATTGCCAGCCCGCCGCTGATCTCGATCGTCTGACCCGTGATGTAGGACGCGTCGTCGGAGAGCAGGAACGAGACTACCGAGGCTATCTCCTCCACCTCGCCGAAGCGTTTCAGCGCGATCTGCTCGAATATCTTCGCTTTCTGCTCGTCGGTAAGCACGTCGGTCATCGGAGTCTTGATAAGTCCCGGAGCTACCGCGTTCACGCGGATATTGCGCGCGCCGACTTCCTTTGCCGCCGACATCGTCATTCCGATTATAGCCGCCTTTGAAGCGGAGTAGTTGAACTGCCCGGGGTTGCCGTAAAGTCCCGCCACCGATGCCATATTCACGACAGCGCCGTGCTTCTGCTTCATCATTACCTTGACTACCGGCTTCATCATATTGAATATCGACTTCTGATTGACCGCAATGACTGCGTCGTACTGTTCCTCGGTCATAAGCGTGAGAAGCGTGTCCTTCGTGATGCCCGCGTTGTTTACGAGCGCGTCGATACTGCCGAAGGCGTCCTTTACCGCCTTCACCATATCGCCGCACTGCTCGAACTTCGATACGTCCGCGGCAAATATCTCCGCTTTGACGCCCGTTTTGCGGCATTCCTCCGCGACACTCTCCGCTTTTTCCCTGTCACCGTCGGACGGGAAGTGGTTTATCGCGATATCCCAGCCGTCCTTTGCGAGCCTTTTCGCGATGCAGGCGCCTATCCCCTGCGAAGCGCCGGTTATCAATGCAACTGCCATTGTGAATTATCCTTTCGTCAGAGTTTCAGCAATTTTTCCGCCTGCGCGAACATATCGGTTATGATGTCCTTACAAGGCTTGATATCGTTTACCATACCGGCTATGGCGCCGCACATGAACGAGCCGTTCTCGAGGTCGCCGTCAACTACCGCCTTGCGGAGCGAGCCGGCCGAGATCTGCTCGAATTCCTCGGGAGTTCCGCCGTCCTTCTCGAACGTCTGGAGCTTTTTCGCGAGCTTGGACTTGACATTGCGGCAGGGGTGGCCGGTAAAACGTCCGGTCACGATGCTGTCGGTATCCTTTGCCCCGATAACGAGGTCTTTGTAATTCTGATGTATCTTGCATTCTTCACTTGCGAGGAAGCGGGTACCGACCTGTACGCCCTCGGCTCCGAGCATGAACGAAGCGGCAATACCGCGTCCGTCGGCGATACCGCCGGCTGCGAGCACGGGTATCTCTACCGCGTCAACGACCTGCGGGACGAGGCACATCGTGGTATTTTCGCCGATGTGTCCGCCGCTCTCCGTTCCCTCGGCTATGACCGCGTCGGCGCCGGAGCGCTCCATACGCTTTGCGAGGGCGACCGACGGCACTACGGGTATCACCTTGACGCCGGCCGCTTTCCAAGCTTCCATATATTTTCCGGGATTGCCCGCGCCCGTGGTAACGAACGCGACCTTCTCGTCTATGACGAGCTGTGCGAGTTCCTCGGCGTTGGGGCTCATAAGCATTACGTTCACGCCGAACGGCTTATCGGTAAGCTCTTTTGCCTTGCGTATCTGTTCACGCAGGTAGTCTATCGGGGCAGCGCCGCCTGCGATGATACCGGCGCCGCCGGCATTGGAAACTGCGGCTGCGAGGGTGCTTTCTGCGACCCATGCCATACCACCCTGTAAAATGGGATATTCTATCCCGAGAAGCTCTGTAACTCTTGTTTTCATATTTTTCCTTTCTATAACAGGCAGTGCCTGTCGGGCGGGACCCCCACCCCAACACCTCCCCCGGGGGAGGGGCTATATTTTTTCTGTGGGGACTTCGTCCCCACGCCCCTTTTATATCACTACGCTTTCGGTTCCTTTGTCGTACAAAGGAACTGGGTCGGGAGCTCGAGGGGAGGGCAAAGCCCTGCCCTCGTGTGGCTCGCCCAAAGGCGAGCCACTTCTCTCGAGCGGCAGCGGTTCTCTCACTGGCTGTAAACGATAGCTCCGCTGGTCAATCCGGCTCCGAAGCCTACCATACAGATCGTCATACCGTCCTTTATGCGGCCTTGCTGCGAGAGCTCGGCGAGGGCTGTGGGAATGCAGGCGCTGGAGGTATTGCCGTGATTTTCGAGGTTTACATAGACCTTTTCGGGCGGGAGGCCGAGGCTTTTGACAGCGGCCTCGATAATTCTTGCGTTTGCCTGATGCGGTATGTAGAGGTCGATGTTTTCCTTTATGAGCTTTGCGCGTTCGAGCACCTTTGTCACCGCGGTATTCATCGCATCTACCGCGAATTTATAGACCGCCTTGCCGTTCATCTGCATAAAATGGGTCTTTGCCTCGGTGTCGATGAACTTTGAGACCTCGCTGTCCTCTTTGAGCAGCGGGCAGTTCGAGCGGCTCTGATCGACCTTGCAGTAAAGCGCGTTGAAGGGATCTCCCTTTGCGCTCAGGTATGACCACATCGGCTTATCGCCCTTTGTGACTACCGCGGCACCGGCTCCGTCGCCGAAAAGAATGCTCGCGGTACGGTCGGTGTAGTCGCAGTGCGGTGCGAGACGCTCGCTTGCCACGATAAGTATATTCCGGTAGTCGCCGTCCTCTAAGAAGCGTGAAGCCGTATCGAGCGCGTTTATAAAGCCCGTGCAGGCCGAGTTGATATCGAAGGCAGCAGCGTTGACCGCACCGATGTAGTGCTGCACGAGGCAGGAGAGCGCGGGGTAGAAGAAATCGGGGGAGCAGGTCGCCGCGAGTATCAGGTCTATCTCTGCGGGATCGATGCCGCTGTCGGCGATCGCCGCGTTTGCCGCCTGTACTGCCATATAATAATTGGGCTTGTCGGTGGAGATACGGCGCTCCCGAATACCTGTGCGGGAGTATATCCACTCGTCGTTCGTGTCAAGTATCGTCGAGAACCAGTTGTTGTCGGCCGCTGTTTCGGGAACATACATTCCCGTGCCGATAATTTTTATTCCGCGCATTTCGTTTCCCCTATTGATTTTATCCGAAAAATAGTATATAATATATAAATGTACGAGATGTATCGTAAAATTCCGCATACATATTTATATTATAACAGTACGGCGCGTTTTTGTCAATAGTGCACAAACATTTTTTGGCAAAACATACAACAAACATTTATGGAAATTGTCGTTTTATATGATATAAAAAAGATTTCTCCCCGCCTCCGGCGGGGAGAAAAGAAGGAATAGCCCCGTTATATATGCGGGTCGGCATAGCCGAGGCGCGGGGCGCAGCCCCGCAAGTATGCCGGGTCGCGGGGCGCAGCCCCGCAAATGCTACCGGGTCGCGGGGCGCAGCCCCGCAAATGCGCTGGGTCGCGGGGCGCAGCCCCGCAAGTGCTACCGGGGCGCGGGGCGCAGCCCCGCAAATGCGCCGGGTCGCGGGGCGCAGCCCCGCAAATGCGCCGGGGTCACGGGGCGCAGCCCCGCAAAAATAGGAGTGTGGGGGCGAAGCTCCCACAAAAGAAAGGAACATCTTATGGCAACAGCACTATTATTCTCGGGACAGGGCTCCCAATACGCCGGAATGGGCAAAAAGCTTCACGACGCGCAGCCCGGAGCCTACGACGGGATATTTGAGACAGCGGGCGAGGTACTCGGCTTTGATCTGAAAAAGACGATGTTCGAGGGTACGGCCGAGGAACTTGCGGAAACAAGCGTTTCACAGCCTGCGATATTCACGATGTCGCTGATGTGCGCAAAGAGATTTGAGCTTGACGGCGGGGAATTCACCGCTGTGGCGGGACACTCTCTCGGGGAATACGCTGCTCTCGTGCTCGCGGGGGCGGTGGATATGCGCACCGGCTATACGCTTATAAAGCACCGTGCGGCGTGCATGGACAAGGCTGCCAAGAAGAACGGCGGAAAAATGGCGGCAGTGATAGGTCTTGCGGCGGCAGATATAGAGGCGGGCTGCAAGGAAGTAAGCGATGCGGGAGACTATGTAATTCCCGTAAACTACAATTCCAACGCGCAGACGGTCATTGCGGGCAGCGCCGAGGGTATCGCGAAAGCGACAGAGCTGCTGAAAGAAAAAGGCGCGAAGCGTGTAGTCCCGCTCGCGGTGGCTGCGGCGTTCCACAGCGAATATATGAAGGAGGCGGGGCTGGAATTCGGAGAGCTGATAAAGGATATCCCGATAGCACAGCCGAAAAAGGCGTTTTACTCGAATGTTCTCGGGGCAAAGCTCACCGACTTTTCCGATATACACACTCTGCTTTCAAAGCACATTTTCTCGCCCGTGCGCTTCACGTCGGAGCTTGCCGCCATGCAGGCCGACGGTATAGATACGTTCGTGGAATGCGGCCCCGGCAAAGCCCTCACCGGTATGGTGAAAAAGACGCTGTCAGACGTGACAGCAAAGGCGATAGATGAATGATATTGCGGTTCCCCGGAATAAAGCTCGTTCTTACCCGACGGCAGGGGAACATACAGAAAGGCAGAATAATGAAAAAATACGCACTGATAGGCCACCCGCTCGGACATTCGCTGTCCCCGCAGATACACACAAGACTTATGCAGCTCTCCGGCGTTGACGGGAGCTACGAGCTGCTCGATATCCCGCCCGAGGAGCTTTCGGCGAATTTCGATAAGCTCGCCGCGCTTGACGGCTTTAACGCCACTATCCCGCATAAGGTCGGGATAATCCCCTACTGCGGCAGGCTCGACGCGTCCGCGGAACGCTTCGGCTCCGTCAACTGCGTCAGAAACGACGGCGGGAAGGTCGGCTATAACACCGATGTTTTCGGATTTACTCGGTCGATAGGTATGCTCGGCGCAGACCTCGCTTCGCACGTCATCGTGATAGGCTGCGGGGGCGTAGGCCGTATGATCGCAGCCGAGGCCGCATATAAAGGCGGGGACGTAACGGTAGCGGTGCTGCCCGATTTCCTCACAGACGCCGAAAAGACTATATCGTCTGTCAAGTCGAGAATGCCCCGCGCCCGTGTCAGAACTGCGGAAATAAAGAGCGGAACGCTGTCGGCAGGCGACTTCGGCGGGAATATCCCCGCGTTCGACCTGCTCATAAA
>JAFTAG010000029.1 GCA_017458655.1 Ruminiclostridium sp.
GGACGCAATGCGGCTTTTTCGGCGCACGATGCGCCGAAAATAAAAAAGCCTATTGACACCGACGGGAAACTGTGGTATAATGAGAACAGCACGAGGGGCAAAAGCAGTTTTGCTCCCGGAGCAGATATGGTATGTTAAAGAATAACCACCTACCTGACGAAAGCAAGGTGGTTATTTCTTTTTATTTGCGGCGTTTGCCAAAGCTGCCGCGAAAGAAATATCGTAACGCCCCCGCCCCGGTTTTTTGCCATATACCGCAAAAATAACCGCCGGTGTACCATTGCAGGACGCAATGCGGCTTTTTCGGCGCACGATGCGCCGAAAATAAAAAAGCCTATTGACACCGACGGGAAACTGTGGTATAATGAGAACAGCACGAGGGGCAAAAGCAGTTTTGCTCCCGGAGCAGTTAAGTTGAGTTAAAGAATAACCACCTAACCGTCGAAAGCAAGGTGGTTATTTCTTTTTATTTGCGGCGTTTGCCGAAGCTGCCGCGAAAGAAATATCGTAACGCCCCGATGTGAGAAGCATTTATGAGGATCATGTGTATCATCTCGCCCGTAAGCTCGACTAATAGCGACAAAAAGCTCATACCTATCGCCTCCTGTTACAGACTTGCCCTGCCGAAACAAGGCTGTGATCTGCTCCGGGAACGATATTCTTTTAACCACTGTTGCTTTACCTTTGGCCGGACTCGCCAAAGCTTCAAATGTATGATACCACATTTTTCCGGAGAATGCAATATTTTTGCGGAAATTTTTTCTTTTAGGCTGACTTTAGGCTCGCGTGTTATACTCCGTACATAGAATAAATTTACGGCAAAGGCTGTAAAGGAGGGAATATATATGAAAAACACAAGAGGAACATTATCTTTGATACTCGGCACGCTTATTTGTCTGAATATCTGCGCGTGCGGGAATAATGCAGCTTCCGTCTCCACGGCCGAAAGCAATCGGACGGCGGCAGCTTCCGAAGAAGCGACCACGGCCGCCGCGGAAACCGCCGAGATCTCCGGGAAAACGGAAGCCGCTCCCGATACCGAGCAGAACGACAAGCCGGGCGATCCCCCGGACGGCAATGGCGGCGGCACTCCTCCCGATATGCCCGACGGTGAAGGCGGCCCCGGGGGAACTCCCCCCGACGGGAACGGCGGACCGGGCGGAGCACCCGGCGGCAGCAGCAGCGCGGATATCGACTATTCGGGCGCGGTGGAGATAACCTCCGCGGATCAGCAGAGCGCACAGACCTACACGAGCGATACGGCGGATCGGAGCGCGCTGCTGATAAGCACCTCCGATGAAGTCACCATAACCGACGCGACCGTGACAAAGTCGGGCGATTCCGACGGCGGCGACAACTGCAACTTCTACGGCCTCAACGCGGCTGTGCTCGTAAAGGACGGCACTACGACCACGATCAGCGGCGGTACCGTGACCTCCGACGCGAGCGGTGCAAACGGCGTGTTCTGCTACGGCGGCAACGGCGGTCAGAACGGGGCTTCCGGCGACGGAACGACACTTATCATCAGCGGCACAAAGATAGTCACCACGGGCAGCGGCTCCGGCGGCATAATGACCACTGGCGGCGGCATCACCTACGCGTACGGTCTCGATGTAACGACCTCGGGGCAGTCCTCCGCGGCGATACGCACGGACAGAGGCGGCGGAACGGTGGTCGTTGACGGCGGAACTTATACCTCGAACGGCCTCGGCTCCCCCGCGATATATTCCACGGCGGATATCACCGTTTCCAACGCGGCGCTTACATCAAATCTCTCCGAGGGCGTGTGCATCGAGGGTCTCAACTCGATCACGCTCAACAACTGCGACCTTACCGCTAACAATACCAAGTGCAACGGAAACGCGCAGTTCTATGACACGATAATGATATATCAGTCGATGTCGGGCGACGCGGCAAGCGGCACGAGCAGCTTCACAATGACGGGCGGCAGCCTTACGAGCGTGAACGGACACGTTTTCCATGTCACCAATACAAGCGCGGTGATAACGCTGAACGGCGTTAAGATCGTAAACGAGGACGCGGAGAATATACTGCTCTCCGTCTGCGCGGACGGCTGGAGCGGCGGCAGCAATACCGCCACCCTCAAAGCCATAGGGCAGGAGCTTTCGGGAACGATACTTGTCGGCAGCGACTCCACACTTACCCTTGAGCTTACCGAGGGCTCGTCCTTCGTCGGCAGTATCGGCGGTGAGATCACCAACGCCAAGGGAACGTCCGTTTCCACCGAGGTCGGCACGGTCTCCGTAACGCTTGACAGCACAAGCACATGGACGCTTACTGCGGACACATACATCACCGAATTCAACGGCGACGCGTCGAGCATCATATCGAACGGCTACACGCTTTATGTGAACGGCGCTGCTCTGAGCTGAAAGCAATGACCGCGTTTGCGGGGCTTGCCCGGAACGCAGAAAACGACCTGTAAAATAACAGCGCATGACCCGACAGGCTATGCGCTGTTTGTTTGATCCGAGTTTCACCCATAAGACAGCAAAGGCGCTGTAAAAAAAATAGACTGCATTTTTACCGGAAAAGGTGGAAATGCAGTCATTTTTGTGATGGCAACCTCTAAAAACCTGCTTATGAGGAACCCGAACTGCATAAGAGCGTGAAATGAACTTTAAAACGAGCTATAAACACCAAAAACGGCGTGAAAATGAGGAATTTCATACCCCATTTTCGTCAAATGGGCGCAGTTACCCCCTGATTAGGCTTAGGTCGTTTCAAAAATTCGTACCTCAACATATTATACGCAAGATTCATAAACCCGATCTGAAACCATGCACGGGTGATCCCGATAGAGCGGATGGTTATTCCTTTCATCGAACGGGTCATAAATCCGAAAATATGTTCGATGCGGCAGCGTATCTTTGATTTCTCACGGTTTGAAGCTTTCTGCTTCTCAGTCAAGGGACGATTTTTATAACCTTTTTCGCAAATATGATTTTCACAATTCTCAGGAAGATTTTCAGCTATTTCTGCACTTGAATAGGCACTGTCCGCATAGAAAGACTTGTCTGTTTCATCAAGCAATTGCGTGCATCTCTGGCTGTCATGCAGCGCGGCATCGGTAACTCCGTAGTTTGTTATCAGTTTGCTGTCAGCATCGCATTTAACGTGATCTTTGTATCCAAAATGAACCTCGTTGTTTTTCTTAGTCCAACGAGCATCGGTATCTTTCTGTGCAAGCTTGTGCGCATTTTCAGGCTTTTTCCATTCTTCCGGTATATTGCCTTCCTTGATGGTTTTGTTCTCATCGTGATGATTACGCTGCCTTGGAGCATCAACGAAAGTCGCATCTATGATCGTTCCATTATGTGTGATCAAGCCTTCTTCTTCCAGCATAGCGTCAAACATAGAGAACAATTCTTCCATTATGCTGTTTTTTATTAAGATGTGACTATAATAGGAGCAGTAACTATAGTTCTAACTGCGAAGCCAATACAAGTTTTTTGAAAAGGTGGGGGTTTGGGGGAGGGAAAACTTTTGTACACAAAAGTTTTCCTCTCCCCCAAGCGCGTCAGCGATTCTCTCGAGCGTCAGCGACTCTCTGCTCTCTCGAGCGTTAGCAACTCTCTAAAAGATCCGGTCTTTTTGCCTTTGTGACCTCTCTTGACGCCTCTTGCTGCCACTTGGCGATATTCGCGTGGTGGCCGGAGATGAGCACTTCCGGGACGCGTCTTTCGTGCCATTCCTCGGGGCGGGTGTACTGTGGGTGTTCGAGCAGGCCGTTGTAATGGCTTTCGAGGGAGTATGCGTCCTCGTTGGGCAATACGCCCTCCTGCAGGCGCGAGACCGCGTCCGCAAGCATCAGCGCGGGGAGCTCCCCGCCCGTGACCACGAAATCCCCGACCGAGATCTCCTCAAAGCTCAGCTCGTCAAGCACCCGCTGATCGACACCCTCGTAATGCCCGCAGAGAATGACAAGATTGTCCTCGCTCGCGAGCTCCTTAACTATCGCCTGCGTGAGCGGCCTGCCCTGCGGAGACATATAGATAAGGCGCGGACGGGCGCTTTCGCCGATATCGGCGAGTATCGACTTTATGCAGTCGTAGATAGGCTGGCACATCATCACCATTCCCGTGCCGCCGCCAAACGGCTTGTCATCGACCTTGCGGTGCTTGTTGAGCGTGTAGTCGCGTATGTCGCGGCAGCTTATGTCAACGGCTCCCGCCTTCCTCGCGCGCCCGATTATGCTCTCGCTCAGAAACGCCTCGCACATCTCCGGGAACAGCGTTGCGATATCAATCCTTATCATCGGCAATGACCTCCGGGTCGAACAGCCCTTCAAGCGGGCGTATGGTGAGCTTCCCGCCGTCGATATCGGTGTCGAGCAGCACCTCCGGTATCGCCGGGAACATAAGCTGCCCGCCCGACGGCGTTTTTATTGAATACACGTCCGCGGTGCCGTTCTGATAGATGTCATCGACCTTCCCGTAGCACCTTCCCGTGTCCGCGTCATACACGTCAAGCCCGATAATGTCCTGTATGAACCATGTGTCCTCGGGGAGCTCCACCGTCTCGCGGTCGAAATACAGCATCTTGCCGATAAGCTTTTCCGCGTCCTCGGGAGTATCCACGCCCTTTATCTTCAGCACCGCGACGTCCGCTTTGAGATAGCGCGCCCTCTGCGGCTCAACGGGCGTGTGCTCCTTTCCGAGATACAGCGTGCCGTATTCGCAGAGCATTTCCGGCTCGTCGCAGTAGTACTGCACCCTCACGTCGCCTTTCAGTCCCTGCAGCTTGGTTATTCTTCCTATTTCAAGATATTTCTTTCGCATCATATACCCCCGGTTTTTCTTGTTTCTGCCGCCCCCGCCTCCGGCGGGGGCGGCAGAAATGTACATCCTACTTTTTATATTATAACACATCTTCCGGAAAAATAAAAGTGACGAAAAAACCACTTTTCGGTTGAAAACACAAGATGTTGATATCGTCGAAAGTTTGAGACACAATATTTTGTAAAAATCCTCTAATTTTTGTGAATAGGGGTCAAAACCGAGCGCGAAATTTTGTTGAAGTTTCACAAAAAATTGTGAAAAATTTTTATGTATTTAGGTCGCTGTATCTCAAATAAAGCCTTGATTTTTTCACTCTGAGGGAGTATAATGTAATTAAAGTGGAGTTTTTATCCACTTTGGTGGCAATTTCGTCACTTTCTCAACTTTATCAACAAAGTTTTCAACAGTTTCACGGGTTTAAACCTCCTTAAAACTGCCCGCCTGTTGAAACTGTTGAAAACTTTTTCTTTTCTTATTGTGCGGAAATGTCCGCAAAACACACCGAAAGGAGATGAGAGGCTGTGCGGGGCGAATTTAAAAGTACGCTTGATCCGAAAGGCAGAATGAACTTCCCGATAAAGCTGCGCGATGAGCTCGGCACAGTCTTTATGGTCTCCAAAACGATCGGCGCGCCTTGTATAAAGGTATATAAGACCGAGGACTGGGAACAGCTCGTCGCGAAGATACGCGAAATGCCGCAGACAAAGACCGCGAACCTGCAGCGTTTCCTGTTCGGGAGCGCGTTCGAGATAGAGCCGGACAAGCAGGGCCGTGCGCTGATACCTGCGCCGCTGCGCGAATACGCGGGGCTCGATACCGACGTGGTGATAGTCGGGCTCGAGGGGCGCGCGGAAATATGGGACAAGGAGAAGTGGGAAGCTCTCAACAGCGGCAAGATCGACGACGACATCGTTTCCGTGGCAATGGAGCTTGACCTGTAATGGAATTTTCACACACATCGGTGCTGCTGATGCCCGCAGTAGATGGGCTGAACGTCCGAGAGGGCTGCATTTACGCAGACTGCACAACGGGCGGCGGCGGGCACAGTCTTGAAATAGCAAAACGTCTCGGAGGGACGGGAAAGCTTATCTGCTTCGACCGCGACAAAGAGGCTATAGAAGCCGCAGCCAAGCGGCTCGAGGGATATTCCCCCATATTAGTGAGGCGAAATTTCTGTGAGATCCGTTCGGCTCTGCGCGAACTCGGGATATCACATCTCGACGGAGCCATTATGGATCTCGGTGTTTCGTCGCACCAGCTCGACGACCCGGAGCGCGGGTTCTCGTTCCACAGCGACGCGCCCCTCGATATGCGTATGAGCGGCGAGGGTATGAGCGCCTACGACGTGGTGAACGAATACCCGGAGGACAAGCTCGCGGAGATACTGTTTGAGTACGGCGAGGAAAAATTCGCCCGCGGCATCTCCCACGGCATAGTGACTTCCCGGGAAGCCGCGCCGATACGCACAACGGGCGAGCTCGCGGAGATAATCAAGCGAAACGTCCCGCTGAAGGTGCGCAAGGAGAAAAACCCCTGCCGCAAGACATTTCAGGCGATACGCATAGAGGTGAACGGCGAGCTTGACGCGCTGCGCACCGCACTTGACGATATATTCGAGCTGCTCGCGCCGTCGGGCAGGCTTTCGGTGATAACCTTCCACTCGCTCGAGGACAGGATAGTCAAGCAGAAGTTCAAGAGCTTATGCGAGGGCTGCACCTGTCCGAAGGATTTCCCCGTATGCGTATGCGGGAAGAAGCCCCGCGCGGTGCAGGTGACGCGAAAGCCGGTAACGGCGGACGAAGCGGAACTTGCCGCAAATCCCCGCAGCAGGAGCGCAAAGCTGCGCGTCATAGAGAAGATATGACCGCGGCATATGGAAAGGATAAAGGATGTATAACGATAACAGCAACCTCGCCTACGATCTTTCGCTGTTTGACACGGACGAAAGCTTCGAGAAAAAAAAGAAAGAGCGCGAGGAAAAGAAAAAGGAACAGGCGAAGATAAAGCTCTCGCAGAAGAAGTCTATCGGCCGAAACGGCAGCGTTATCGCGGTTTTCGCGGTAGTGACCTTTGCCGCGGCAATAGCGTTCGCCATACTGTACAGCAAGGTGCAGATATCCGACTATACCAGTATGATAAGCGAGACAAAAAACGACATAGAGCAGACAGAGCGTGAGAATATGCGCCTTCATTCGGTGCTCGACAGTATGTTCACGCTCGACAATGTCGAAAAGATAGCGTCCGAGGAGCTCGGACTGCAAAAGACGCAGAACTCGCAGATAACCTTCATCACCCTCAACACCGAGGATATGACCGAGGTAGCCGAAGAAGACCACAACATATTCGTGTCGATACAGAACTGGTTCCTCGGCATTCTCGATTACCTCGGCTTCAAATCGTGAATATTCAGACA
>JAFTAG010000213.1 GCA_017458655.1 Ruminiclostridium sp.
CGACAACCGGTGTTATGACACGATAGAGGATCTTGTGGAGGACGACAACTGTAAGATCGTCATCTGCACCTCCGACCTGTACGGCCAGTACTGCGAGGAAGCGGCAAAGACGTACCCCGACAGCGTATTCCTGCACTGCGCCGGACGCGAGGAGGGTGCCAACATAGGCTCGTATTTCGGGAGAATGTATGAGATACGCTATCTGAGCGGCATCATCGCCGGCAATCAGACAAATACCGGGCATATCGGCTATGTGGCGGCATTCCCGAGCTCGGCGGTCGATCGCGGGATAAACGCGTTCACACTCGGCGTGCGCAGCATAAACCCCACTGCCACGGTACACGTCTCGTTCTGCAACTCGTGGACGGACGACACTCTCGCCGAAGCATCGGTCAATATGCTGATAGACAAGTGCGGCGCGGATGTGATATCCACACACATGGACTCGCTCGCTGTGCTGCGTAAGGCGGACGAGCGCGGCGCGTGGATGATCGGCTGCGATCACGACAATTCGGAGCTGTTCCCTGACACATACCTTACCGGGTGCGTCTGGAAGTGGGACAGCTATTACAAGGAGCAGATACAGTCCGTCCTGCGGGGGAAATTCCGCGGGGAATGGCAGTGGCTCGGCATAGAATCGGGCATTATGGAGCTCGTGGATCCCGCGAAAACGGGTAATGCCCGCCCGGGATACGAGAACGCGCTCGCCTACGCGAAAAAACAGTTCGAGGAGCATACGGCGGACGTGTTCTACGGGCCGATAAACGATATCGACGGAAAGCTCCGGATAGCGGAGGGCGAGTCCATGCCGGACGACGCTATGTATGACGATTTCGGCTGGTATGTGGAGGGTGTAAAGATTGAAGCGCGGGTCAAGTGACGCATTGTGGTCGTTCCGGCTGATATATATCGCAGCGGCGGCCGTGATGATGCTCGGCGTACTCGCGGTGATACTCAGCGCGGTCATAAAGGATGACAGCTCACTTAAAGTCGGCTGTGTGCTCATAGGCTGCGCGCAGGGAGATTCCGAGCGTATCGACGAGAATGTCGCCGGGATGAAAAAGGCCTGCGAAAACACGCAGACGCCGCTGCTGATAAAGGAAAATATCGCCGCCGACACGGCGGACTGCGAAAAAGCGGCCAGAGAGCTGATAGCCGAGGGCTGCCGCGTGATAATGCTGCCGTGCCGCGGCTCGGGCGACATAGTGCGGACGTTCGCGGATAAATACCGTAATATCACGTTCTGCCTTTCGGCCGCGGGCAGCAGCAGCGAAAATATCGTTTACTGCTGCGGAAGGATCTATCAGGGCAGATACCTCTGCGGAATGGTCGCAGGCCAGACCACGCTCACAAAGGTCGTGGGATATGTGGCGGCAATGCCGTGCCCCGAGGTGTACAGGTCGGTGAACGCTTTCGTGCTCGGCGTAAAGAGCGCTGACCCGGAGGTGACGGTAAAGGTCACGTTTTCGGGAGAATGGGATAACGAGCAGCTCGAGCGGGAGGCGGTGAAACGGCTCGCTTCGATGAACGCGGACGTGATCGCTTATCAGCAGGACGGCAACAATGCCGCCGATGCGTGCGAGGAGCTCGGGATAGATTATGTGTGCTCCCGGGTGATACCCGAGCCGCATACGGAGCACCTGCTGGTGAGCAGCACCTGCGACTGGGAGAATATATACGGTAAGGTCATACGCGACGGGATAAGCGGAAAGTGCTCCGAGCACGGGACTTACTGGCTCGGTTTGAACGAGGGCGGCATATTTATGTCGGAGCTGTCGCCGAATGTGCGCATTCCCGCTGCGACCGCGTATGAAAAGGCAAGAGCCGAGCTTCTGTCAGGACCCGACGTGTTCTCCGGGGTGATCTGGGATCGGGACGGCACACTGCGCTGCGGGCTCGGCGAGGTCATAAGCGACGAGGTGCTGCTCAGCGGAATGAATTGGCTTATCGAGGGGGCGGAGATCGATGAATAACAAGCTGTCTCTCAGAAAAACACGCATCATCGTGAATGTGCTGTTCATCATCGCCCTTATCTTTGTGGGACTTTTGATGAACAGCCGTCTCAACACTCTGCTGTACCGCTTCACGGAGGGTCAGGTGGCAAGACAGGCCGAGGCGGTGGCGGATAACGCGTCACAGGCGCTGATGACGGAGCTTGTCAGCTTAAAGAACAAATCCGCCGCGCTTGAGAGCGGCAAGGAGCATCTGGACGAGGTCATGCACGTTCTCGTGCCGTCTTACGACCATATGCAGCTCGGACTGCTCGCCACCGACGGCACCGCGGTCTATGGCAAGGAAGTCTCCGCTGTGGATTTTATGGGCATCCAGTCCTCCTTCCGCGGGCGCGGCATGATAAGCTTCAACACTTCAAAGGGGCTGCTTTTCAGCTACCCCGTATATAACGGCGTAAACATAAAATATGTGCTGTACGAGCTGTGTCCGGCGGAATACATAAGCGAGGATTTCAGCATCAGCTGCTACGAGGGTATCGGCCGCGCTATGGTCGTATCTCACGACGACGAGCTGATAATACCGTTTGAGAACGCTTCCAACGAGGATATCGACTTCTTCGGGCGCAGCGAGGTAAAAGCGGTCTGCGAGAAGCTGAAGACCGAGCTCGAGAAAAGGACGAGCGCCGCAAAATACCTCTCTCTGCCGGAGGGCGGGAGATACATATTTATGTCGGATATACCCTCAACGGATTTTATACTGACGGGCTTTGTGGATTACGATACGGCGGCGCCGGGTGCGGAGAACATCATCCTGCTCGTTGCGTGCGTTTACGTAATGATAATCCTGCTGTTCATCATCGGCGCGGTGTACCTTATCATCACCGCCGACAAGGTACACGACAACGACGAGCTTATAAAGGCAAAGGAGCTGGCCGAGGAGGCTTCCCGCGCGAAAAGCGACTTCCTCGCGAGTATGTCCCACGAGATAAGGACGCCTATAAACGCTATCCTCGGTATGGACGAGATAATACTGCGCGAATACGACGAGCCCGCTCTGCGCCAGTATGCGCTCAACATACGAAACGCGGGGAACACACTGCTCTCGCTCATAAACGACATTCTTGACTTCTCGAAGATAGAGTCCGGAAAAATGGAGCTTATCCCCGTGGAATACGAGATGTCGCTGGTGATATACGACCTTGTGTCGATGATGAAGCCGCGTGCCGAAAAGAAAGGCCTCAGCCTCATCGTCAAGGCCGACGGGAATATCCCGCGCGTACTGTACGGCGACAATATCCGTATCAAGCAGTGCATACTCAATATACTCACGAACGCGGTGAAATACACCGAGACGGGAAGCGTCATTATGCGCGTGGATTTCGAGAATATCGACGAACAGCATATCTCGCTGCGCATATCGGTAAAGGACACCGGTATCGGCATAAAGCCGGAGGACATTGAGAGACTGTTCACGCCCTTCGAGAGAGTCGATGAGCAGCGCAACCGCAATATCGAGGGCACAGGCCTCGGTATGAGCATCGTTATGAAGATGCTCGCGATGATGGGCTCAAAGCTCGAGGTACAGAGCGAGTACGGCAAGGGCTCGGAATTCTCCTTCTCGATAGTGCAGGAGGTGCGCAGCCGCTCGCCTATGGGAGACTACGAGAAGAACTACATACACAATATGGAGGCGGAGGTCGCCTACCGCGAGCAGTTCACCGCGCCCGACGCGCATATACTCATTGTCGATGATATCGAGATGAACCTCTCCGTCGCCGCGGGACTGCTTAAAAACACCGAGATCGGCATAGATACCGCGCTCAGCGCAAAGGCCGCTCTCGAGCTCACCGAAAAGAAGGAATACGATGTCCTGTTCATAGATGACAGAATGCCCGGTATGGGCGGCGTGGATATGCTCCGCGAGCTGCGTGAGCAGGAGGGCAACCCCAATTCCGGCAAGCCCTGCATCGTCCTCACCGCCAACGCCATCGCCGGCGCAAAGGAGAAATACATCGAGGACGGCTTCGAGGATTACCTCTCCAAGCCGATAGATGCCGCCGAGCTCGAAAAGACACTGCTGCGGTATCTGCCGAAGGAAAAGGTGATACACACCAAGGAGCACAGCGTAACGCCGGTGCGCAGGGTCACAAACGAACCCGACCACAGGAGCGTCGAGGAGCTAAAGCCATACATCGGCAGCGACGACCGCCTGTACGACGCTGTACAGACGCTTATGAAGCGGATCAGATAATAAGATGCCCCGGATATATCACCGTAAACGTGAAAGGAGGTGCCGGATATGCCGTACAGTACGATGTTTGAGTTAGCAGCTATACCTTTTATCGTGATACTGTATGTGTTTCTGCTGATACGCTACAAGAGCCGTACCGTGAAGGACAAGATGTTCTCGCGTATGGTGCTTTTCATCGCGCTCGCCGATATCTTTGACGTTATCCTGATCAGCGTCACAAACAGCCCGCTGCATTCCAACGGGTTCGCTATGGTGCTGAATGTAATCGACCACCTGTGCGCGGCATCCTCCGGCCTCGCTTTCATCAAATACGTTTATTCCTATGTCACTGTTCGCAGCAGACTGAGAAAGATATTCAACTATGTCAACTGCATACTCTTTATCGGGCTGATAGTGCTGTTCATGCAGAACTTCTTCACCGGCAACATATTCAGCTTCACAGATGAGGGCGCGTATGTCGAAGGTCCGCTCTTCATGCTCGTGTCGTATGTAATACCGTTCTACTTCAATTTCTACGCAGCGCTGGTAATTATAGTTTACCGCAGGAATTTTCGCAGATCGCAGCTGATAGCCTTGCTGACAAGCTTTATCGCCATCGTCGTGATAATCCTGCTCCAGATGTTCGTATTCACCGACGTGCTTATGACATTCTTCGCGGCAACGGTGGGCGTATTCATCATCTTCCTGTCCCACGAGACGCCGGACTATTACGAGCTCGAAGCGACTATGGATCAGCTTGCCGCCGCCCGTGAGCAGGAGGAGCAGGCAAAGCTCAAGGCTATAGCCGCGGACGAGGCAAAAACGCAGTTCCTGTCGCAGATGTCGCATGAGATAAGAACGCCGATAAACGCGATAATGGGCTATAACAGCATCATTATGGACGATACCGAAGAGGACAGCACGAGAGAGTATTCCCGCAAGGCAAGGCTCGCCGCGCGCAGACTGCTCGACTTCTTCGAGAGCGTGTTCCAGTTCGTCGATATCGGGAGCGAGGACGTGCTGAAAGGGATCGCCGAGGGAGAAGGCGGCGATGAGTACGAGAACGAGAACGAATCGACCGACCGCAGCGCGCCGTTCTCGGGAGCCGAGGAGCTTCGCATACTCGTGGTCGATGATACCGAAATGAACGTCGATCTGCTCGTAAGGATACTCCGCGGTATGGGCTTCGAGACCGATACCGCCCCGGACGGTCAGAAAGCGCTCGATAAGATACGCGGCAGCCGCTATGACCTTATCTTTATGGATCATATGATGCCCATAATGGACGGTATGGAGGCAATGAAGGTCATCATCGAGGAAAAGCTCTGCGAGGACATCCCCGTTATCATGCTCACCGCCAACACCATAAAGGGCGAGCGTGAGAAATACCTCGACGCGGGCTTCGCGGAATATGTCACAAAGCCGTTCAACGAGAAGTCTATCAAGGACGTCATACTGAAATACCTCCCGATAAACGAGGAGGAGATAAACCGCTCGGCATGGCCGGAGGAGTGGAAGACGCTCCAGAAGGAGCTGCCGTTCCTGCGGCTCTCGGCGGCGAAGGAATACTTCCTGTCGGACGCCGACCTTTATATCGCCGTGCTGCGTGACTACGCCTCGTCAACTATCGTTCTAAAGCTCGAGGAATACATAACACAGGCGGATTACTACAACTACCGCTCGGCTCTCTGCGCGGTGAAGGATTCCTCAAAGCTCATAGGCGCGGACACACTCGCGGAGCGTGCGGCGGCTATAGAACGCCTGTACGTCAAGGGCAATATCGAGGAGCTCAAAACAAAGCATATAGCCTTTATCGAGGCTACAAGGAAGACCCTGCGTATGCTCGGCAGCGCCCTGATGATAGATGAGTCGCAGGCCGAGATACTCAACAGCCTCAATAACATCGATACACGCCCGAGGATACTCGTGATAGACGACGACCCCGTGCTGTGCGATATGATAACCAACATACTGAAGGATTACTACCGCGTGACCTGCGTTTACCGCGGCGAGGAGGGCATCATCAGCGCGCAGGAGAACGACCCCGCGCTCATACTGCTGGATGTCGGCCTCGAGAGCATGAACGGCTTCGATGTCATCAGGGCGCTCAAATCCATCGAGGAGACCGCGGAGATACCGGTCGTGTTTATGACTGCGGACGAAAGCGGCGAGGCGGAGATAAACGGCTTCAAGAACGGCGGGGCGGATTTCGTCCGCAAGCCCTTTGTCCCGGAGGTCCTCATCAGCCGCGTGCGCCGCATAATCGAGCTTTCCGCGCTGCAGCACCACCTGCGCCGCGAGATAATCCGCCAGACCGAAAAGGTCGGGAAGCTGTCGCACGAGGTTATGCTCGCGCTGTCAAAGGCGGTCGATGCAAAGGACAAATACACCAACGACCATTCACAGAGAGTTGCGGAATATGCCCGTATGCTCGCAAAACAGCTCGGGCGCTCCAAGAAGGATCAGGACGACCTGTATATCATAGGCCTGCTGCATGACGTCGGCAAGATCGGCGTCCACGAGGAGATAATCAACAAGCCCGGCGCGCTCACCGACGAGGAGTACGAGGAGATCAAGAGCCACACCGTTATGGGCTATGAGATACTTAAGGTGCTCACGGAAATGCCCGAGGCTGCGAAATGCGCACGCTGGCACCACGAGCGCTATGACGGCCGCGGCTATCCGGACGGCATCTCGGGAACGGATATCCCCGAGTTCGCAAGGATAATCAGCGTCGCGGATTCCTACGACGCTATGACGTCGAGGCGAGCTTATCAGGCGCTGAAGCTGCAGTCCGAGGTGCGCGCGGAGATAATCCGCTGCAAGGGCACGCAGTTCGACCCGCTGGTAGCGGACGCTATGGTGCGCATCATAGACGACGATAAAAAATACGAGCTGCACGGTTAGCGCTCCCCGGCTGTCGGGGAAATAAGCATACGGTGTAAACGGGAGGTGACAGGCTTGGGAGTAAAGGTACTGGTCGTTGACGACAGCAGCGTCGAACGGCACTATTTTCTGGGGCTGCTCGCGAAGCTCGGAGTTGAAGCCGCTGAGGCGGTGAGCTGTGAGGACGGCGCGGAAAAAGCCTGCGCGGAAAAGTTCGACCTGCTGTTCATCGATTACTTTATGCCGGACGCGGACGGAGTGCATACTCTCAAAGAGATACGCACAAACAGCGGGAGCATGAACGCTTCCGTTCCCGCGGTCGCTCTCGGGACTGCGGACGAAATGCTCGGCGACGACTTCTTCTTTCATCAGGGGTTTGTCAACTACCTTGAAAAGCCGGTGCGGTTCGACCTGCTCCACGCCGCTTTGCTGCTGTATCTTCCCGAGGAAAAGCGCGGCGAGATAGGAAGCGGGGCAGCGGAACAGGAGCCCGAGAAAAGTAGCGCTCTCGCGGGGCTGGAATGGCTCTCGGAGATACCGGAGCTCTCGGTGGAGGAGGGCGTGAAGAACTGCGGCACGGAAGAGGGCTTCACGTCGGCTCTGAACATCTTCTACAACTCGATACCGAATATGTCGGACGAGATACAGGGCTATTACGAGTCGGGCGACCGGAAGAACTACACCATAAAGGTGCACGCGCTGAAAAGCTCGGCGCGCATCATCGGTCTTGCCGACCTGTCGGAGCTCGCAAGGAAGCTCGAAGCGGCGGGCGACGGCGGGGATCTCGATTTCATCAACGAGAACACCGCTCACCTGCTGGAATGGTACCGCTCCTACCACGACAAGCTCTCGCGGCTGGGCGGGGACAGCGAAAAGGACGATACCGACAAGCCGCCTGCGGACGCGGAATTCCTCGAGGACGCTTTCTCGTCGCTTGAAGAATTCGCGGGACAAATGGACTTCGATATGGTGGATACGGTCATCGAGTCGCTCGGGGAGTACAGGCTCGAGCCGGAGGACAAGGAAATATTCGACGAGGTCAACGCCGCTTATGCGAACCTCGACTGGAACGGTATTGCCGTTGCGGCGAGGAAATATATGGCAAAGCTTTACGGCTGACGGCCGCGTCGGCTGAAATAGATCCGGGCAAAGGAATCTCTTAAGGAAAGGAAATTAAAAACTATGCTGAAAAATGTAATGATAATCAGTACATCGGAAAGCTTCGCGATCAAGTCTATGGAGCAGAAGCTCATAGCGGTGGACATAAGCGCCTATCAGGTCGTTGCGCGCACCACCGAGATCGGCAGCAATTTCGACAGAGCCGGCCTTGTCGTACTGTATCTCGACGAGCGTATGGCGGCAATGACCGCGTCGCTGCAGAATATGCTCTCGTATCTTAACGACAAGCTGTATGAGGGCAACAAGATGCTCATAATCATAGCCAAGCAGAAGGATTATGAGATAGCGATGCGCTACATTTCCGAGGACTTCATACTGCAGTTCTTCGACCGCCCGATGAATATGGAGGCGTTCGTTCAGACGATCTATGAGTATATGAATGAAGGCGAAAAGCCTATGGACGCGAAAAAAGGCGTTCCTGCGGAAACGCCCGCGTCCGATGAGGCCGCGCCGCAGAAGCGCAAATTCACCTCCGATATGGCGTCCGTCAGAAAACGCCGCATACTGCTCGTTGACGATGACGCGTCCTACCTGCGTATCATAAGGAACTGGCTCAAGGACGGCTACGAGGTCGGCGTGGCAAGCTCCGGTCTGCAGGCCATTATGTGGCTCGCAAAGAATGATGTCGATCTGATACTGCTGGATTACAAAATGCCCGTGGCGTCCGGCGCGCAGATATTCGAGATGCTGCGCAACGACTCACAGACCAAAAGCATACCGATCTTCTTCCTTACCGGCAACAGCTCCCGCGACAGCGTTATGGAAATATTGAAGCTCAACCCCGAGGGCTACCTCCTCAAGACCTTCGACAGAAGAGCCCTCCTCACCCGCCTCGAAGAATTCTTTGAGTTCGGCTGATGAGAGAGCGAGAAAGCAAAGAAGCCGCTTACGCTCGAGAAACGTGTCTCGCCTGAGGGCGAGCCACATGGGGAAAAGGAAACCTTTCTTGGAAGAAAGGTTTCCTCTCCCCCGGACGGAAGCCGTCCCCAGACCCCCACTCTTTCGAAAAAACTGTATCGGCTTCGCAATTGGACTTATAGAGACTGCTCCTATTGCGGAATTGTGCTCATTCGGACAGCACAACACAGCCCGCCGCAAGAAGTCACCCATTTCCTCGTCGAGCCGAGCGCCCGACCCGGCCGCACATACGAGCGTGTTCTTTTCTGCATTGGCCTGATGTACGGAGAGTACCCCGATGTGAGTGCGACAGCGATAAATCGGGGCTTTCCCGCTTAATTCCGTCGCCGTCTCGTCAAAGAGGTTGCCTGCGCCGGTTCTTTCTTACACACACAGCACTTTACCGAAAGTCTGAATGACCTTATATATACCAAACTCGCGCAACCTTCTTTGACAAGACGGCGATACGCGTTCTTTGCCTACTTTCTGTCGCTTCGGACAGAAAGTAGGTCGCCACGCAGGCAGGGAGCCGCAAAAGGGGCACAATTCTTCTTGCAGGCGAAAAGAAACAACACTTTACCCGCCAAAACATAAAATTTTTCTGTTTTGTGTATTTTCCACAAAGCAGGCTTTTTATATTTCAAAAACATTTGTAAAACAAAAATCAGAGCCTAAATTTGTGCAAATCGTAGTAAATTTCCCTGCCGTGAATTTTCTTTTCAAAGTTATTGCATTTTCGGCGTAAATGTGATAAGATATAATTTAGTGTAATTTCAGAACGGGGGAAAAATATATGCCAAAAAGGACGGACATCAACAAGATACTGATAATCGGGTCGGGACCCATTATCATCGGACAGGCCTGCGAGTTCGACTACTCCGGGACACAGGCGTGCAAGGCGCTGAAAAAGCTCGGATATGAGATCGTGCTCGTGAACTCCAATCCCGCCACCATAATGACGGACCCGGACGTTGCGGATATCACCTACATAGAGCCGCTCAACGTCGCCCGCCTCACGCAGATAATCGAGAAGGAGCGCCCGGACGCGCTGCTCCCCAACCTCGGCGGTCAGTCGGGTCTCAACCTGTGCTCCGAGCTGTCAAAGGCCGGTGTACTCGACAAATTCGGCGTTAAGGTCATCGGCGTGCAGGTCGATGCTATCGAGCGCGGCGAGGACAGGATAGAGTTCAAGCATACCATGCAGAAGCTCGGTATCGAAATGCCGCGCAGTGAGGTCGCTTATTCGGTGGAGGAAGCCGTTGCTATCGCGGAAAAGCTTCGCTACCCCGTGGTGCTGCGTCCCGCTTATACTATGGGCGGAGCCGGCGGCGGCCTCGTGTATAATGTCGATGAACTGCGTACAGTCTGCGCTCGCGGCCTGCAGGCAAGTATCGTCGGACAGGTGCTGGTCGAGGAATCTATCAGCGGCTGGGAAGAACTCGAGCTTGAAGTTGTCCGCGATGCCGACAATAATGTAATAACCGTCTGCTTTATCGAAAACATCGACCCAATAGGCGTCCACACGGGCGATTCGTTCTGCTCGGCACCTATGCTCACGATAAGCGAGGACGTCCAGAAGAAGATGCAGGAATACTCCTACCGCATAGTCAAGGCGGTGGAAGTCATCGGCGGCTGCAACTGCCAGTTTGCGCACGACCCCGAGAGCGGCCGTATCGTAGTTATCGAGATAAATCCCCGCACCTCTCGTTCCTCCGCGCTCGCTTCAAAGGCTACCGGCTTCCCGATAGCTCTCGTGTCGGCAATGCTCGCCTGCGGCCTGACATTGAAGGACATTCCCTGCGGCAAGTACGGCACGCTGGATAAATACACACCCGGCGGCGATTACGTCGTTATCAAGTTCGCGCGGTGGGCATTTGAAAAGTTCAAGGGTGCCGAGGACAAACTCGGTACACAGATGCGCGCCGTGGGCGAAGTAATGAGCATCGGCAAGACCTACAAGGAAGCGTTCCAGAAGGCGATACGCAGCCTCGAAACAGGCCGCTACGGCCTCGGCTGGGCGAAGAACTTCCACGAGCTCAGCAAGGAGGAACTGCTGCAGAAGCTGACCTTCCCCACGAGCGAGCGTCAGTTCATCATATATGAAGCGCTCCGCAAAGGCGCAGAGATCGACGAGATCTACAAGCTCACAAAGATAAAGCACTGGTTCCTTGAACAGATGAAGGAGCTCGTTGACGAGGAAGAAGCTCTGCTCAAAGGCAAGGGCTCCCTCCCCGCTCCGGGTGTGCTCAGACAGGCCAAGCTCGACGGTTTCAGCGACCGCTATCTCTCACAGCTGCTCGGCATCCCCGAGAGCGATATACGTGAGGAACGTTATAGGCTCGGCATTAAAGAGGCCTGGGAAGGCGTACACGTCAGCGGCACGCAGAACAGCGCTTACTACTATTCGACATATCACCTCGACAAGGACGAGAGCCCCGTTGATACTGACAAGCCGAAGATTATGATACTCGGCGGCGGCCCCAACCGTATCGGCCAGGGTATAGAGTTCGACTACTGCTGCGTTCACGCGGCGCTCGCGCTCAAAAAGCTCGGCTTTGAGTCGATCATCGTCAACTGCAACCCCGAGACGGTCTCGACAGACTACGACACGTCGGACAAGCTGTATTTCGAGCCGCTCACGCTCGAGGACGTTCTCAGCATTTACGAGAAGGAAAAGCCGCTCGGCGTTATCGCGCAGTTCGGCGGACAGACCCCGCTCAACCTCGCTGCCGACCTCAAAAAGAACGGCGTTCATATACTCGGGACTTCCCCCGAGACTATCGATCTCGCGGAGGATCGCGATATGTTCCGCGCTATGATGGACAAGCTCGGTATCCCGATGCCCGAGTCCGGTATGGCGGTAACGGTCGATGACGCGCTCTCTATCGCGAACAAGATAGGCTATCCCGTAATGGTGCGCCCGTCCTACGTTCTCGGCGGCCGCGGAATGGAAGTCGTTCACGACGACGAAATGATGAAGGTCTATATGGCGGCCGCGGTTGGAGTTACCCCCGACAGACCCATACTGATAGACCGTTTCCTGCACCACGCGACAGAGTGTGAGGCCGACGCTATCTCCGACGGCACGCACTGCTTCGTTCCCGCGGTCATGGAGCACATCGAGCTTGCGGGCGTGCATTCCGGCGACTCCGCGTGCATTCTCCCCGCGAAGAACCTTTCCGCAAAGCACATCGAGACTATCAAGGATTACACAAAGAAGATAGCGGTGGAAATGAACGTCCGCGGTCTGATGAATATGCAGTACGCCATAGAGGACGACACCGTCTATGTTCTCGAAGCCAACCCCCGTGCATCGAGAACGGTACCGCTCGTATCGAAGGTATGCAGCATAAATATGGTACGCATAGCCACCGAGATAATGACCTCGGAACTTACCAAGAAGCCGTCTCCCGTTCCGGAGCTGCGCGACCGCAAGATACC
>JAFTAG010000214.1 GCA_017458655.1 Ruminiclostridium sp.
GTGCGGTATGACATACGGCGCCACGGCCTTGACGTGGTCGGGGGTGACGAATGAACTCCCCTCCAGCGCGGCATAAGCCTGCGACATCTTCTTCATCGCGATAAGGCCGCGGGGGCTCAGTCCGAGCTTTATCTTCTCGTTGGAGCGCGTAGCCTCGCCTATTGCGCAGATGTAATCCGCACAGGCTTCATTCAGCTGCACGTTCAGCGCCTCCGACGATGCCCCGGCAAGGTCTTCCCGCGTAAGCACAGGCGTCAGCGCATCAATGGGGTGAGTCTCACCCACCGCAGCGAGCATTTCCAGTTCACTCGCCCGCGAGCTGTAACCGAGCTTCAGCCGCACAAGAAAGCGGTCGAGCTGCGCCTCGGGGAGCGGGTACGTTCCCGCGGTCTCGACGGGGTTCTGCGTAGCGATAACGAAGAACGGCGGCGCGAGCTTGTACGTCTCGCCGTCAACGGTGGTCTGCTTCTCCTCCATACATTCGAGCAGCGCGGACTGCGTGCGCGGTGTTGCGCGGTTTATCTCGTCCGCGAGCAGGATATTGGTGAATACCGCGCCCTTGCGGAACACGAATTCCTGCGTCTTCATATTGAAAAAGTTGATACCGGTGATATCCGACGGCAGCAGATCCGGCGTGAACTGTATGCGCCTAAACTCGCAGTCGAGGCTCCTCGCCGCCGACCTCGCAAGCATAGTCTTGCCCGTCCCGGGTACGTCCTCCAGCAGAACGTGCCCGCCCGCGAGCAGCGCCGCCGTTATTATCGCGGTCTCGTGCTCCTTGCCCTTTATGACTTTTGAGATGTTTTCGTTCAGCCTTGCTCCGAATTCCTTCGCGGTCATAGTGCTCCTTTCAGGGTACGGCACAGATGTCTGTCAAAATGGGACATTTTGACAGACCGTCCTTGCAGACAGCACGAGGGCTGCGCGCCCTCGACCTGCGGCAGCGTAACGCTGCACCCAATGATAATTTTTTTAGTCTTGTTCTACGCTTACAAATACTGCTTCCGTGGTTTGTCACGGAAGCAGTGAAGTTTTATTGTGATCGTTGTACTTACTTTGCGTTCGGATAATACTTGTCGTAGTTCACGAGCTCGTCGAGCATCTTATCGAGCTTTTCGGGTATCTCGCTGTCCTTGAACTGGCAGGTGCCGACCTTTCTGTGGCCGCCGCCGCCGTATTTGAGCATAAGGCTGCCGACATCCACATGGCTGGTCTTGTTGATAACGGAATATCCTACCGCCGCCGAGCAGCCCTGGCCGCCCTTGCCCGAAACTATCCATGCGGAGATGTTCTGCTCGGGGTAGAGGCTGTAGATCATGAAGCGGTTGCCGGTGTAAATGGGGTCAACGCCGCGCAGATCGGTGATTATTACGTCGCCCTTGATGACGGTATGTTCATTCACCATTTTCTTGAAAAGCTCGCTCTGCTCGTTATAGACAGCTATGCGCTCCTTGATATCGGGCATGTCGAGTATTTCCTGTGTGGTCATGCTGCGGCAGCTCACCAGCAGCTTCTCCATAAGCTGATAGTTGCTTATCGTGAAGTTGCGGAAGCGTCCGAGACCCGTTCTGGGGTCCATAAGGAAGCCTACGAGTATCCAGCCTGTCGGGTGGAGGACTTCATCAACGGTAAGGTTGCCGCTATCTACCTTATCGACAGCCTCCATAAGGTCGTCGAACTGCGGGAAGCGCTCCTTTCCGCCGTAATATTCATAGATTATTCTTGCGCAGCTCGGAGTGATGCGGCTCTCGCCCTTGTACTTGCCGGCAAGCTCCTGACGCTCGAATTCCGACGAATGGTGGTCGAACCACAGGCCGCAGCCCTCCACGAACGGGACGTTCGCGAGGACATCGTTCTCGGTGACGGGAACGAGTCCGTCCTGGATATCCTTCGGGTGTTTGAATGTAAACGTGTCGATGATACCTGCTTCATACAGCAGAGCACCACAGGCAAGACCGTCGAAATCGGAACGTGTGATAAGGTTCATATTGTTTTCCCCCTGTTTTATTGTTTGATCTATGGAAGCCGCCGCCGGGCGGGCTTTGTTTACGCGTTCCCCGGTCACCCGGGGAACATCATAGGAGGGCATTAATGAAAAAAATGAAAAAATTTCATATGCCGTCTTTAATTATAACAAATTTTAACGAAAAATGCAACACTTTTTTATAAAAATAATTGAATTTTAATAAAAAACCGTTTCAGAGCGGACAGATCGCCCATTACTTTTTTATAAACAGCCGATGTATAGTGCCATACGGCATCCCGTTCGTCCTCGGAAACGGGCGAGACCTCCTCGGTGCCGAACTCGCACTTCTCGAAGATCTCGACGACATCGGTCATAAAGGCGTTCGAGCCCTTCATCTCGATGCTGCCGTCCGCGCGCTCGGCGAAATCCCCGATAAGCTCGTTCTCGGGCTGCAGGCGCTTCAATTCGAGCAGCTTCAGCACAAAGCGGTACATAAGGCCGGTGGCCTCGGTGGGCGGGAGCTTCCGGAAGCTCGCCAGAGTGCGCTTCTCATTCCTGTTCACGCTCTTCACGAACATTACCGCCACGACTATGAGCGCGGCCGCCACAAGTCCGATGACGACATACGGCAGGAGCCGCAGCATAAGCTCCGTGAAGCCGTCGCTGTGCCGTGTGCCGCCTCCCTCGTCCCCGTCGTCGGGGTAAGGAACGGTCGTATCATCGTCGCCCGTCGTTTCGGCGGTAATATCCGGCTCAAGCGTCGTCTCGCCCGCGGAGGTGTCGATAAGCGGCTCGGTCGTGGTCATTTCCGTAGGAGCAGTGTCCTTCGGGGAGGTGGTTCCCGCTGTGGAAACGGACGGCGGAGGAGCTTCCCCATAGACCGTCTCCGCGTAGCCGGGAACGGCGATAGTCGGGTCGAACGGGAGCCAGCCCACACCGCGGAAATACACCTCCACCCACGCGTGCAGCATACGCTCACTGAGCGTACAGTGGTAAGTCCCGTCATTTTGCGGCTCACCCGCGCCGGGATACACCACATAGCCGGTGACATAGCGCGCGGGTATGCCCGCTTCCCGCAGACAGAGCGTCATTGCCGACGCAAACATGGCGCAGTGTCCCTCGTGAGTGTCATAGAGGAAGCCGCTTATCCTGTCGTCGCCGTTATCGGCCGTAAGCGTGTAGCTGAAATTCTTCGCGAAATACTCGCAGACAGCCCGTGAATAGCGATAACGGAACACGTTGTCGGACAGGGACAGACTGCTTGCGCGGTTCGCGCTCTCGCTTTCCGGGTAGAATTCATTGATAGTGTCCGCAAACCTCTTTATCGCGCTGTAGTTGGCGTTCTTGTATGTCCGGTCGATGAAGCCGCGGTAATTCTGCATCTGCATCATATAAGCCTCGTTGGATATATCGGGAACGGATATGGAGCCGTTCTGCACCGCCGCCGCCTCGGTCTCGCCGAAGCTTCCCGAGAGCACGCTGTCCAGCAGCATTTCATCGCGGGAATTCGCCCAGCCGCCCTCGCCGCAGATATCCGGCGTGAGCGCGAGACCCTCGTAATTCCCGATAAACCCGCTCTTTGTGCGGAGTATAAAGTCGCCGTACCAGTCGTACTGTCCGTTGTCACGATAATTGAGGTCAAACGCGGCGAGCGGCTGGAACACCACCCTTGTGTTGCGCAGATAATGCACCTTCACCATTTGCAGCGGCAGCACCTCGTCCGGCTCGATGCCGAGCGCGTATCTCGCGTAGCGCCTATATACCTGATATTCCGCCTCGGGGTAGAAATAATCCGCGACCGCCGAGCTGAACCTGTCCGCGACGGAGGAAACGCTCGTCCAGGCATCTCCCGTGAAATCAACGCCTATGTCACCGCGCAGATATATCGGGATATCATTGCGCGAGAGCGTCACCTCGAGCACGGTGCGGTCGCTCGAATTGGGCGGCTCGATGCCGATACTGCCCGTTATGCCGCCGTATTCGTCGTTGCTGAAATAGTTGCGGTCGTCCGCGGAGCCGATAGGAGTCCCGAACAGCTCGCCTATCCTGTCCATGATCTCGGTACCGACGCTCGCGAGCGTGTCAAAGACCGACTTATAGCTTATGCTCACACCCTCGGGAATGACCGCCGCGACGCCGAAGAACACCGCTGCCGATATCGCTATCCCCGCGATGAAATTCGGCGTATAGCGGTAATAGCGCTCGGTATCGCTGTCCACCCTCTTTTTCAGCGCGAAGAAGCGCGTCCGGCTGCGATAGGAGCTCTCGTCGCGCTTCACGGCCATTCTCGTTGAATGGTTCCTCCCGCCGTAAACGAAGCCCGAATCGAGGTCATAGCTCGACGACACCGCCGCAAAGCCAAACACACAAACGAGATACGCAAGAAAGTCGGGTATGAATTTCGCGGTCTCGGAGGCTACCGACGGCGCCGTAACTATCACCACAGCGGCCACCGCGGTAAACAGTCTGAACCGCGTCCGCACCGACGCGGTGAATACCACGGCAGTGACTATCGCGAGTATCACCGCTGCCCAGAAGAATGCCGAGTTCATTTTCAGCAGCTCCGTGGCCGCTCCGCTTCTTATGCGGTATTCGTTATGCACAAACAAGCCCGATGTGCCGAGCAGGCGGCTGTCGAGCTTAAGCATCATATGATCCCAGAAATAAAGCGCCCCGACATAGAGCTTCTGCCGGAATATCCAGATAAACACGAGCCCCACGGCAGATACGCCGCCGTAAACGATCGACGGCGGGAACAGCGATGTAAGTATGAACAGCACGGCCGACGCACCGACCGCTATCCCCACCGGTATCAGTATATTCCCCGTGAAGCCGTAAAGCTTGCAGAATATCGAGATAAGCGAGCCCGACATAAGACACAGCAAAGCGAGCCTTGCCGCGAGCAGTCCGACCGCGGAGGGCTTTGCCGAGAAATATTCGTCGTGAAAGACTTTTTTGTCGTTGATCTCTGTTTCTTCCATCACTTGCATTATTTCATTACTTGCACTTCTTCGGTTAACAGGTTACGTTAACAGTTAACAGTTAACAGGTTACAGTTAACAGTTGTGGTTGTCCGCTGCGCGGACATATTTGGATCGTGACGAAATTTAACAGTATTCTGATCTTTGTCACAATTCGAATATGCAGCGAAGCCGCCTCCACAACTGTAACCTGTTCACTGTTAACTGTTAACTGTTCAGCAATATTTCGCTCCTTGTCACAATTCGAATATGCGGCGAAGCCGCCTCCACAACTGTAACCTGTTCACTGTTAACTGTTCAGCAGTATTTCGATCCTTGTCACAATTCGAATATGCGGCGAAGCCGCCTCCACAACTGTAACCTGTTCACTGTTCACTGTTAATTGTTAAAAAATATGATCATCTTTGCGTCTGCGAAAAGGAATTGCGCAGCGATATCGCCACGTCCTCGGGGTCGATACGGTAAACGGACGCGTTCTTGGCGGACTGCACCTCGGTTATCAGCTTCTGGTCGGGCTGCGACGCCGTAAGGTAAAGGCGTATCTCGCCGCAGACATCACCGACCTCGCGCACTATCGACGCGAACAGCTCGCCGTCCGTCTCGGGAGTTATGATAAAAAGCGGCTCGCTCCCGGTGAGCCATTCCGCGGCCTTCGGCACAAGAGCCTCCGCTCCCGCGCCCCTCTCGGTTATCGGCAGCACCGCGAACACCGACACAAGATGCTCGTGATCCTCGCTCCTCGCGGCGGAAAACACGTCCGCTTCCCCGTCCTGCGGGCGAAATATATTCACCGCAGTGCGCCCGTCCTCTATTATCTTCCTCGTCAGTGCGAGAGCGGTCTCCGCGGCGGCGTCCGCAGCGCGCAGGTCTTCCTCCTCCACCGGCGAGAAAGAATGCAGATCGGTTATTATAAGCGCGCTGGAGCCCAAATTCTGCTCCGGCTGCTTCACCACAAGCTCGTCCTGCTTCGCCGAGAGCTTCCAGTGGACGCGCTTCAGCAGGTCGCCGTCCTCATACGGCCTTACCGATGAGAACGAGCTGCTGTCCATAAACGATATCTTCGTGATGTCGCTGTCGTAATCGTCCGTGCATATCGACGCCGCCTCGTCGAGCTGTATCCGCCGCGGCGTGACCGTTATCGTGCAGGTCGGCTTCTTCCTCACGCGGAATTTGAATATCCGCAGCAGGTCGTATATCACAGCGTCTTCCACGCCGAGCACATACTCGCCTCTGTAGCGTATGTTCCCGCGGAAAACATACTCGCTCTGCCGCAGCGGCGACGCGCTCAGCACGAGAGAGCGTCCCGAGATGACATTCCCGTCCTCGTCGTGGAACGTGCAGGTTATTATCATCGGCGAAACGGGGATAATGAAACGGTTCGATATCCTTACCCCGACACCGAAGGTCTGCCGCTTGCTGACGAATATCGTCTCCGGCAGCACCTCGAGCTTCAGCAGCAGCCCCGACAGTATCAGCAGTATCAGCGTCACCACGGGCAGCACGGTGACTCCCGTGAGCAGTATCAGCGAAAGCTTGCTCTCGTAGGCCAGCGCGAATGCCATTGAACCCGCGAACAGCAGCGTGTACAGTATCCTGTATTTTGCCATTCGACCGTTATCCTCTCGTAAACGGCGGTCTCACCGTCTTTATCACATCTTTAAGTATATCCATGGTGCTGATGCGCTTTACCTTGGCCTCCTGCGTGAGACGCAGTCTGTGCGGCAGGACATACGGCGTCATACGAAGCACGTCCTCCGGCACCACATAGGCACGGCTGTTGAGGAAGGCATAGCTCTGCGCGGCGCGCATCAGCGCGAGGGACGCACGCGGGCTGGCTCCGAGCTCCACCGCCGGGTGCATTCTCGTCCCCGCGGTTATCTCTACGATGTAGCGATATACCGACGGCTCGATGTTGGTCTGTTTTACTTCCTCGCGTGCTTCCGTGATATCGTTCTTCGTGCAGGTAGGGATTATCAGTTCGAGCGGGTCGGTACGCTGGCGGCTCGCGATTATCGCGACCTCCTGCTCTATCGTGGGGTAGCCCATAGATATCTTCATCATAAAGCGGTCGAGCTGCGCCTCTGGGAGCGGGAAGGTACCCACATAGCCGAGCTCGTTCTGCGTGGCTATCACCATAAACGGCTCGGGCAGACGGTGGGAAATGCCGTCAACGGTGACGGTCTGCTCCTCCATTGCCTCGAGCAGCGCGGACTGCGTTTTCGGCGTAGCTCGGTTTATCTCGTCCGCAAGCAGTATATTGGTCATTACCAGACCCTGCCTGTATTCAAAGCTGTTCGTCTCGCGGTTGTACATCGTAAAGCCGGTGATATCCGATGCCGTAACGTCCGGTGTGAACTGCGCACGACGGCTCACCAGTCCCGCGGCCTTGCCCATTGCGTTGGCAAGTGTGGTCTTGCCGGTGCCGGGAACGTCCTCCACCAGCACATGGCCTCCCGAAAGCAGCACTATCAGCAGCATTGTCACCACTTCGCGCTTTCCGACTATGACTTTTTCGACTTCATCCGCTATCTGCTGTATTTTTCTGTTATGAACCATTTTCTTCCTTTTTCCTTTTCCGTCGCTCGGATATCCGCCGCCGGCTTCCCAAACATTCCGGGGCAGTCATACATACAATTATTATAGCACTTTTCGGCTCTTAAATCAACCTTTTTTTGAAATTGACGCGTTTTTTTCGCTAAATTTCGCCTTTTGGCGGACAACTCGGGAAATTTTCCCGAAAACGGTTGACAAATCCCGCAAAACAGTGTATAATATATAATACGATTTGAAAAATGAATACGCGGATATAGTTTATCGGTAAAACTTTGGCTTCCCAAGCCGACGAGACGGGTTCGACTCCCGCTATCCGCTCCA
>JAFTAG010000215.1 GCA_017458655.1 Ruminiclostridium sp.
AATACCAAGCCTCCGAGCAGGCAGAGCACGGTAGCCGCGGCTGCCGCGATACGATATCCGAGGCCGTAGCCGGGTTCGCCCTTCAGCACGTCCGCGTTTATGGTGGCAAAGCTCGTGAAGAGCAGGAGCGCCACAGACTGCCCGAGCTTCATCGCGAACGTTCTCGCGGCATAGAACATACCCTGTCGGCTCTCGCCGGTGTCGTACTTGTCGGCTTCGGAGATATCCGCAACAACTGCCTGCGGGAGTATGCCGAGGATAGCCATGGGTATCGCCGCGAGGACTGCGACTATGATACCGCTCACAAGACCCGGTATCGGAAGCAGACCGGAGAATGTCGTGAACAGGAACGTCACTGCGAAGAACATGAACGCGAAGGATATCAGCTTCTTCTTGCCCATTTTCTTTGCAAGGATATTGACCGGCGCGTAGCATACGAGCGACATAGCCGTCATAAGCGCAAACAGCGGGAAGGTCATACCCGCGTCAAGTCCCATGAGCACGGTGATGAAGAACGAAAGTCCCGTCTGGAACAGGGTGAGGCCGAGCCAATAGAGTATATCGGACGCAACGAACTTGCGGAATTCCTTGTTTTTGAAGGTGGCCGCGAGCGACTTGAAAGCGGGAGTTTTCGACGGAGTGGTGTCGGCATACTTGTTTTCGTCGATAAGGAACGACGGGATAAGCATACAGATGATCGCTATCACCGCGAGTATCGCGATAGTGATGCGGTAGGCATCAGCGTAGTTGGTGTAGATGACATCGCCGTCTGCGATGACCGCCTCGACCGTCTTGCCGAGCTTTGCGGCGGCCTCCTCGTTGCTGAGCGACTGCATAAAGAAGCCGGCTATATTCGGGATAAGGTAGGCTATCGCGTTACCGATGAAGAATGTTACGGAGATGAATGTGGAGAGGTTTATGCGGGTCTTCTGCGTGCGTCCGAGCTCGGGTATGAGCGCGTTGTACGGCGTGCAGTAGAGCGTCATGCACAGATAGAATATCATCGAGCAGACGAACAGCATCACGGCGTTCACGGGGCTCTCTTCACCCACGGGCGACCAGAACATCAGCACGGTCACAACGCCGAACGGTATCGCCGCCACGCGCATGAACGGTATGCGTCTGCCGAGACGGTGTCTGAACGAGTCGGACTTGCCGGCGACGAGCGGGTCGGTAACAGCGTCGAAAAGCCGTCCGCAGGCGGTTATGATACCGATTATCGTTATACCGAGGAACGTTACGCCCGGCAGGAACGAGACCTGACCCTTTGCGAGCTCCTCCTGGCTCGGCTGATAGAAGAATACCAGCCAGTTTGTAACGATACCGGACAGGATAGACCAGCCGAGCTGACCTATCGCGAATATCCACAATATCTTGTTTGTTGCGATCTTCTTTTCCATACGTTTTCCTCCTTATATATTCGGCCTTTGTCGTTTCCTCGGGAAACAATGATTTTTGTTATTTCTCCCCGCAGACAGGGGATATAAATGTATTTATTTTTTAAGATAGTACACTGCCGTGTCTATCAATGCTTCAAGCTCTTTTTCCGCGTCGGAGAAATCGTCCGAGGGAAGTATCTCACCCGCTATGAATTTTTTGCACATTTCGGTGAGGGCGTGGGCGTAGGTCGTGTAGAATATCCCGGGATCGACCGCGGGTCTCACCGTGCCGTCCTCCACGCCGCGCCGGAAGGCTTCCTCAAACACGGGATAGAAGTTTATCACCGATTTTTCGTAGCCGCGCAGCTCCTCTTTCGGGACATTCTCGCGGAGCACGAAATTGTCGAATTCCCCGAGCAGCTTCATAAAGTCGCGGTGGGCGGTGTACATCACGAGGTACATACGCAGCAGGTCGTGGAGCTGCTTTATCCCGCTCTGGGAAACGAACGCGGGCGAATCGAATATCCCGCCGAACAGCTCTCTTAAGTCATTCCAGAGGAACGTCATAGCCTCCGCCGCTATCCCCGTTTTGGTGCCGAAGTAGCGGTACAGTGTAGCTACCCCAACGCCGCTCTCCTCCGCGATATCGGTCATCTTGACATTTTCTATCCCTCTTTCGAGGAACATTCCCGCGCAGACCGCAACGGCGTGCTCCATTCGTTTGTCTTTAAGAAATTTCGGTGAAAATTCGGAAGAAATTTCATTTACCACTTGACAAACCTCCCAAAATGTGATAGACTGTATATCAGGAGATAGATAAACTATCATCTGATATACAGTCTATCACAAAAATCCGATTTTGTCAAGGGGTTTGAAAAAATATTTTCGGAAAACGGAGGATATCATTATGGACAGATCAAAGGTAATATTCGGGAACGAAATGTCGGACTGCGCGTACAGAAAGGCAGTCGCAAACAAGCGGAAATTCATACGCAAATTCGGCGACGATACGGCAAAGCAGTATCACCTCGGTGCCGAGCCCGCCCCCGCGGTGGGGGATATCCTCGGCATACAGAAGCTCGGCATATCCTCGCAGAGCGAAGTGAGCTTCGATAATAAGAGCGTTATAATAGGTAATATAAGAATGGGCTTCGGACATTATCGTATCTCCATGGCGCTCGCGTCCGCCGCGAAGGCTATGGGCTATGATCCGTACTGGTTCGACCTCTGCTCGTTCGGAAATACCACCTGCGGCAAGATAATCGAGGAGCAGAACGACCTTTACTCGCTGGGTTCCCGCCTGTCGCAGATGAGCGTACTGTTCAACAAGCTTATCTGGGAGCCGCTCAACAGCGAGGGTTTCCGCAAGCTGACATACAATTGCAGCGACCAGAAGGTCGCGGAGCTGATGACCCCCGTGTATAACGATCTGCCGAAGGATATACCTTTTATAGCGGCGCACGTCTGGCCTGCACAGGCGGCTGTCCACGCGGGGCT
>JAFTAG010000216.1 GCA_017458655.1 Ruminiclostridium sp.
AAATTTTCAGGGGGGTCTTCACTTTTCAGTTAAGTAAACCGTTAATTGCGCTAATCAACGCAAGCATAGATCGGTAATATTACCGATCGCGAAAAAATCAAAAGTATACGGATACTTTTGATTCTGAAAAATGGAACCCTGACCCATTTTCAACTTTGCAAATTCGCAGAATTTCATGAAGGGAGAGAAGAAATGCGAACAAACAGAAAGCATAAGGTCTTGACGTTCACCTTTGACGAGTGGGATAAAATAGAGAAGCTCGCCGACAGGTGCAGTATGAAAACGGCAACATTTATCAAGACCGCTGCGCTGAAGGGTAAGGTGTTCGTGATCGACCTGAAAGAAAACCATGATTATGTGGTAGCGCTGAACAGGATCGGCTCGAACATAAATCAGATAGCGCGGATAGCAAACGAGACCGGGTACATTCGCCCGGACGACCTTGCAAGGCTCGACGAATTCAAGGAGGAGATTTGCCGTACATTATCGGAAACATATAACTAAACCAACCGCATAATAAAGCCAAATCTCCCTGCAATTACAAACATCACAACTGTCTGAACATGGTTGTGGTGTTTTTATTTCTACAAAGACATCTTATGATTCATCTTCAAAACTGAAGTTATCATTTATTCTCCCCTTTCAATAACAATCCAAGACTATAAACCGCATTTTACAGCGATTTATAGCCTCTTTTATTATTCTGTTACCAGCTCCCGTATCTCTACCCGTTTTACCTTTCCGGACACGATGAAGGAGAAAACAAGAACGCATAGACTGACAAATGCCACAGCTCCGATAAAAGTGAATGCCGTATAATCTGGCACGACCTTGCTCACACCAAACAGCGAGAATATCAGGTCAAGCACATTCACCGAGAACATCAAGCCTGCCGCGGCTCCGATTACGCCGCCTATCAGCGATACGATGAAGAACCGGACAGCGAACTGCAACCGCAGCTTTCCGACAGTGAATCCTATCGCCTTGTATATGCCAATGTCGGTGCGCTCCTGCGTGAAAGCTTTTGTGCAGACCATTATCACCGTAACGAGCGCGAATACTCCTGAGAAGGCATATATCATTATCTGTATCGCAAGTACGGCAATATCGAAAACATCGTCCTCAAATCCGTTCGACTGCCAATCGTAGACCTCCGCCGCAAGAAGTTCGCTGTATTTTTCATTCAGATCATCGACAATTGTCTGAGCTTGTGATGTATCTTCAAGCGCCATACCGAAATAGGTAATATGCGTATCGGAGATCTTCCGCAGTCCGTCGTAGGACAAAGCAAAGCACGTTCCGCTGTCTGTAGCGCTCTGGTAAATGCCGGTGATAAGGTACTGCGCGTCGCGTTTCCTCCCGCTGACTGTGACGGTATCTCCCATTTTCAGCCCGAGGTCTGCCGCCACCATTTCGGTTATTATCACCTCGTTGTCATAGAGCGGCGGTCTGCCCTTCAGCATACCGGGAATGTATTCGGGATACATATAAATTTCACACATAAGATTTTCGCCGTTGAGCGAATAATAGTTCCAGCGGGAATAGTATTTCTTCCTGATTGCGGAATATTTTCCGATCTCCGTCTCGACCTCGCCTATACGGTCCATAAGATCAATGGTTCGGGCATTTACGGTGATATCAGGAATGACATACCCCATTGACTCCCTAGCGCTGCGGGATTTAACGGAGCTGCCGAGAATGTTGACCGTCACGGCAAAAAATGTCAGCAGCGCGGTGATAAAGATTATCCCTATATAGCGTCTTTTCTCGGAGGTGAAGCTTCGCAGCGCAATTGACGTTGTAAGCGCTTTCTTGGTGATCGGCGCGTTAAGTCTGCTGGCAAAATAAATTTCCTCGCGTCCGCCGGATATTGCGCGGACAGGAGAAATGTGCGTCACCTTTCGTGTCGCCGCAAATATCAGCACCGCCGACAAGGCTATAATTACCGCAATGAACAAAAGGCTCTGTGCGATCGGGAACGACTTGTCCGGCAGTATTCCCGTGATCGACATAAATATATTGCTCAGCAGCCGTTCAAGCGGTATCGACAGTA
Source organism: Ruminiclostridium sp. (assembly GCA_017458655.1). Classification (GTDB taxonomy): domain Bacteria; phylum Bacillota; class Clostridia; order Oscillospirales; family Ruminococcaceae; genus Ruminiclostridium_E. The sequence continues at coordinate 2,054 of JAFTAG010000216.1, forward strand.
TAAACCCGACGACCGCGCCAGTAAGCTCCGCGAGTATGTAGCGTGCCGTGAACAGCAGTGTTATCCTCGCGGACGTGAAGCCCTGCGATTTGAGTATTCCAAGACTAACATAATCTATTTCCGTTTCGGTCAGGATACTGTGCGCGGTGACGACAAGAACTATCACGAACATTATTGCGGCAAATCCGAGAACAACTCCGCATATTATTTCGGTAAAAAGCCCGGTATATCTGACAGACTGCTGCAGCGTGATCGAGCCGTAGGCGTTATTTATTATCCCTGTTTCAAGGTTGAGTTCACGCTGGAATCGTGAATCGGTCATATCGCTGTCAGACTTATATATCCGCACAATATCAATGAACGGTAACTGATCCGGCTCTCTTACCCGCTCACATTCCGCATAAATTTCATCGTAGTCCTCGTCGCTGATAAACACCTGCTTCCAGCCTGTCATCATAGCGCCCATTGTCGGCTCCTGCACAAAGCCTTTGAGCGTGAATATATGTCGGGCGTCAAGCAAAGGTATGCTTATTTCGTCGCCCGCCTCGACCGACAGCTTTGACCGCAGACCGTAGGGAAAATATATCTCGCCCCTTTGCAGCTTCGTCACCTCGTCCGTGAACCCGTCGGCGTTCTCATTGAACAGCCGAAGTCCGCCGCGTACCTTCATCAGAAAATATGAGTTACTGTCTGAGGAAGTGGGCGCTTTTACAGAGCCGACGCTTTGTATCGACCCAAGCACCTCGGTGCGTTCAACAAGAGAGCTGTTTTTAACGGAGTCAAGGAGCTTGTCCGTCAAAAGCTCCCGCGCGATAATTACATTTGAGCTGCCCGTATCGCTGTATTCATCAGCCCTGTCACGCGCGTTACGGTAGTTTTGCAGGACTCCGGATATCGCCGAAGCAACGGTAACGATAAGCAGCGTGAGAACAGCAACACTGATAAAAGAGCCTTTCTTGTGCTTTATATTAGCTTTCAGCAAAGTCAGTAATTCCATACGTTCACCGCCTTTACCATTGCATTGACGAAAGCCAAGCGTTCACTTGTGTTTCGCGGCTCTTTTCTTCGTTGGGGTCGTATGGCGGGAGCGGCAGCTCGCCGATGATCTTACCGTCCTCAAGATAAAGTATTCGCGAAGCGCGGAGCGCCGCGCGCAGATCGTGAGTGACCATTAAAATGCTCTGACCGCTCCGGTTAAGCTCGGTGAGCAGGTCGAGAACATCTGTGGTATTCCTTCGGTTGAGCGCGCCGGTCGGTTCGTCCGCAAACAGAAGCTTCGGCGAATTTATAACGGCTCTTGCGATAGCGCAGCGCTGCTGTTCACCGCCCGAGACCTGTGACGGAAGATGCGCTTTGATATGGGAAATGCTCATCTGTTCAAGCAGCTTTTCTGTGCGTTCTCTCACCTCCGCGGCAGTCTTCGCCTTGTTCAGATAACCTGATACCGCGACATTCTCAAACAGCGTGAGGTTGCTGACAAGGTGCATCTGCTGAAAGATAAAACCGAAGTCGGTATGGCGAAGTCCTGCGAGCTTGTTTTCGCTCATTTTAACGATATCCTCGCCGCCGTACACAACAGCACCTGCAGTTGCTCTGTCCATACCGCTCAGTGCATACAGAAGCGTGGATTTTCCCGAACCGGACGCGCCCATTATTACGGTAAAATCTCCCTCATACAGATCGAGGTCAACGTGGGATAAAATGTGAATTTGTCCGCCGTTATGGGCGAAGCTTTTACATAGTCCTTTTGCCGATAAAATAATGTTTTTCATTGGCTTACTCCTTTTATTGTGCTGCACTTATTATACAACAAAAGTTATTAAGGAGTCCTTAAGAACCCTGTATTTTTTCGTTTATTATAGGCAGACTGATGACCGCTTCCAGACCGTCCGAATGATTATGCAGCATAACGCTCCCGTTCATTTGCTCGGCTATGTATTTCACAATGTACAGACCAAGCCCGGAACCCTGCTCGTTCCCGCAGTTTCTTCCGCGATAGAATTTGTCGAAGATAAACGGCATATCCTCGTCCGGTATGCCCGCTCCGTGGTCACGAAAGTGAATCTCTGCGTTGCCGTCAAGCTGCACTATCGAAACGTTAATGTCTGTTTTCGCATATTTCCGAGAATTGTTTATCAGGTTTTCGGTTATCTGCAAAAGTCTGTTCTTATCGGCTGAAACCGTTGCCGTAAAGCGCGGATTTTTGAATATTATATCATTATGCTCCGCTGCGATCTCAGCGACTGAGCTCTTAATAAATCCGCATAGCTCAAATTCCTCCGGCTGCATTTTCAGCTTGTCGAGGTCGGACAGCGAGTGCAGGAACAGATCGTTTGTCAGCTTCGATACCTCATCACATTTTCGCATTATTACAGACAGATATTTCTCACGTTTTTCGGACGTGCTGTCAAGGTTAGCCTCCAGCCCCTCAGCATACGCGCGGATAGATGCTATCGGAGTTTTGATGTCGTGGGAAAGTGTTGCGATTATGGTCTTATTATTCTCGATAGCTTCACGCTCGCAGGAACGCGCCTTTGTTATCTCGCGCCGCATACTGTCAAACGCCCAAGTGAAGCTGCCGAAGTAATTGGAACGCTCATATTGCAGGGGAATGTCAAAGTCCCCTTTTGCTATGCTTTCGGCGAATCTTTGCAGCTTGACGAACGGGCGAAGCATTACAAAATAAACATACCCAAATATCACGATGACAAATGCAATTGAAACTGCTCCGACAACGATTATACGGTCATCAGCGGAACCTCCGGTATCAGAATATCGCAGTTCGTTTTGAAGCTCCATGAGTTTTTCTGCGGCAAGGTCTGTGTTTCCCGACAGCATCAACTGCTTGATCTCATTCATTGCGATCACTTGTTCAGCGTGTATATCCTCCGGTTTTGCGTCGGCTTCGGATAATGCGAAGTATGCCGTTACAGCTATTATAAGAGCCGCGAAAAAAGCAGTAATGCCTATGATCTTTGATTTCATTCCTGCACCTCCAGCATATACCCGACCTTGTAAATTGTCTTTATGTACTGCGGGTTTGCAGGCTCGTCCTCTAATTTCTCCCGCAGCCAGCGTATATGTACCGTAAGCGTTGAAGCCTCGACTGTCGAAAACGCGCCCCATACTTCGGATAGCAGCTTCTCTTTCGGTATGGCGGTGTTTTTGTGTTCGCACAGGTAAGCGAGAAGGTCGAATTCCCGCAGCGACAGCGATACCGGATCTGCGTCCTTTGTGACAGACCGGGAGGTTATGTTGACACTGACATTGCCGAAGCTTACGATCTTTTCTTCGCTCGAAAAACCGTATGTTCTGCGTATCAACGCATTCACTCTTGACAGCAGTTCCTTCATTGAGTACGGTTTCGGCAGGTAATCGTCACCGCCTATGTCGAAGCCTGTTATCCTGTCGGTCTCGCTTGTTCTCGCACTTGCAAATATCACGGGAACTGTCGATACCCGTCGAAGCTCCCAGCACATCTCAAAACCCGTTGTGCCGGGAAGATTTATGTCAAGCAGTATCAGGTCAAAAGTGCTGTTTTCGAGCAGCCTGAATGCCTCATCGCTGTTCTCTGCACTTGTCACACCGAATCCGTAGCTTTCAAGCATATCCGTTATTATCAGCGACAGGTCTGAATCATCGTCTATAATCAAAATGTTTCGTTTCATTGGTACACCTCGCCTGTTTTCAATTATATCATATTTTTCCTTTACTTGCAATCGAGAGTTTAACCAGCCGCGAAATAAGTGGTGTTAATGCCACCTTGAATTTTTTATATGACTCATCTGCCACCATCCGAATGATGTTAAATCTAATGTTATTTATGCACAAGTAGTTGCCTCTCTCGTTGGTGAAAACAGAGATTTATTTTGAAAATTGTGTGAAACGACCCCAAAAATCGCGATTTATTTTCCCTTATTATGAAGGGGCTATGAAGTCAGGACGACCGCCGTAGCCGGAGACTACGGACGAACAGATAAAGGCTCTTGCAGCCAGTTTCTACCCGACTATCCGGGCGTATTACGACACCGAGGAAGGGAAGAAGATGTCCGAGGATTACATGAATGAGGTAAACAGTGGGGAAGACAAAAAGCCTGCCACTTAAACAACAGTGCTTACCCGCCTCATTCCGGGGCGGGTGGGCAAATTGGTTAAATTACAGAGGTTATGTTGATACATTCAGCAGCTTGCTATAACTTTTGTCAATTCCTATCGCTCCGAGTGGAGCAGTTATCAGTATCGCCATTACTGCAACGGACAGCACGATATTTCCGCATGGCAGTCCTGCTGCAAGAGGAACGGAGCCGATAGCAGCCTGCACCGTAGCTTTCGGGAGATATGCGATAACGCAGAAAAGTCGTTCTTTGGTGTTGAGCTCAGTTCCGATAAGGCAGATAAGAACGCCGACTGCGCGAAATGTAAGTGCTGTGAATATCATTGCAATTGCGGAAAGACCGGCTCCGAGAGCATAACGGATATTGACCGCCGCGCCTACAAGTACAAACAATATGAGTTCTGCGGCTATCCACAGCTTGCCGAATTTTGTCGAAAGGCTTACTGAAACAGTGCTGTCAGCTTTTATCTTTATGACGCAAGCCATAGCAACGACCGCGAGCAGCCCGGACACCGCAACATAGCTTTTTACAAGTGTTTCGACTGACATCAGCAGAAATGCCGCCGCAAGGAGTATGACGACTTTAGTGCTGTTTCCTATTGTGTGAGCGTGCTTGTGCGCAGTTTCAAACAATGCGAAAAGAGCAATTCCCGCTGCCGTACCGAGCAGTACTCCGAGTATTATTGACACCGGAATGTTGGCAAGGCTGATGATGTTTACTTCTCCGCCCTGTGCCATTGTCAGGAATGTCAAGAACAGGACGATAACGAAAATATCATCGCAAGAAGCTCCTGCGAGTATCATCTGAGGAATGCTCTTATCAGTTCCGCGCTTATCTTCGATCAGCTTTACCATTCTCGGAACAACGACGGCAGGAGAAACAGCGCTCAGAACTGCACCCATAACTGCGGCTTCAATAAGATCAATTCCAAAGAACATCGGCGCGAAGCAGACATATCCGACTATTTCAAAGCAAGCAGGCAGAAAAGACATAAGCACAGCTGGTCTGCCGACTTTTTTCAGGTCGGACAGATTCAATGAAAGCCCGGCTTTTATAAGAATGATTATGAGTGCAATCTGCCGGAGTTCCGAGGAAATACCGAGTATAGACGGGTCGAGCAGATCAAGC